>NZ_JARTJQ010000058.1:0-41507 GCF_036225245.1 Weizmannia sp. CD-2023 | reverse complement strand
TCGTCACGGATTCAGGTTAAAGTTAAAGTAACCAAAACAAAAACCAAACAGAAAGGACTCTTTATATGGTTACTTTAACGCAAAAAACACTTGATTTCAATCATAAAATTAAATTGTCAAATGATGGAGGTTCTCTTTCCTCCGATACAGGTGAGTTTCTTTTTAGAGAATTCGATGAAAAAATTGGTTTTTCAAAGACTTTAGTTAAGTACTTGAGACTTAACGATTCAAGGAAATATTATCTTCATTCAAATGAAAACTTGTTACGTCAAAAAGTCTATCAACTCATTGCCGGGTATGCGGAAGATGATGCGGCTGATCAGTTGACTCATGATCCTGTGTTTAAGGAAATCATTGAAACTCCAACACTTGCTTCCCAGCCCAGTTTGTCTCGCTTTTATACACGATTTGATAAAGATTCAATTGAACAATTAAATCTGGCTAACCAAGAAATGCTTGATAAGATTCATTGTTTTCGACAATCGAAAGAGTTATTTATCGACTTGGATTCGACTCATTCGGATACATATGGGGACCAAGAATCTTCGTCATATAATACTCATTATGGCACGATGGGTTTTCATCCATTAGTCGCCTTTGATGGTGCGACTGGTGACTTTTTGAAAGCACAACTCCGTCCCGGAAATGTTTATACATCAAATGGTGTGGTGGAATTTATTCGGCCTCTCATTAAACATTATAACGAAATGTTTCCGGAAACTACCCTGTTTCTTCGTGGAGATAGCGGGTTTGCTGTTCCGGGATTATACGATCTGTGTGAAGAAGAATCTGTTTTGTATATTATTCGGTTGAAATCGAATTCACAACTACAAAGTTTAGCGAAGGAATACCATCCTTCTTCCGCACCTTTAGATGTTTCCAAGACGGAAACCTATTATGAAGAAACGATTTACCAAGCAAAATCATGGTCAAAACCAAGAAGGGTGATTATTCAATCGGTACGTCCTGCAGGTGAGCTGTTCTTTACCCATTCCTTTTTTGTTACTAACTTTGAATTAGCTTTTCCTCAAGATATCGTCCGAGCTTATCAAAAAAGAGGGACGATGGAAAACTATATCAAAGAAGCAAAAAATGGCTTTTACTTTGATCATATGAATAGCCACGCTTTTCTAGTGAACGAAGTAAAAATGATGTTAACACTTCTTGCATATAATTTGACCAATTGGTTACGAACTCTTTGTTTTCCGGAAGGTCAAAAAACTATGCAAATTGATACGATACGTACTCGGTTAATTAAAGCGGCAAGTAAAGTCGTGAAATCAGGCAGATCCCTTTACTTCAAACTATCATCGAGTTTTGTGTATCAAAATTTCTTTTGGGATGTACTGAATCGAATTCAAAAGCTACAATTGGAATGACCAATAGAATACTTCTCATAACTGAAAAAAATAAATTTTTCAGTCAAGGGGCAAGTATGCCCAAAATACCAGAGTTGTTCTATTGAAAATTCAGTTATTTTATGAATTGGCTACGGTTCTTAATTAAATACCGTTATTTTCAACTAATTTAACAAAATTTATCAAATGGGATTTGTAGCTATGAATATTTCAGGTATCACTAAATCATTTTGTTGGGTCTAAACATCTTTGCCAATTTGGACCTTAACCAGATGCCAGACTATATCCCCAAGACACTTATACCTTAATTTATGAATCCAAACATTTCAATATTTTCCAGATAGAATTGAAAGTATTCATCACTAATATCGGCAGGATATTCACTATCTCCTCTCTGAATAAGAGCACCAACGACCAAAGCGTTCAGATACCGGTTTAACCTTTCACATTCCCCTCTCACTATAAATTCAGAAATATAGACCCCATCTTTACTTTCCAGTACAATATCAAGACGTCTTCCTTCTTGTTCATCCAATAAGATATGGTTATATTTCCACTCCGTTTTTTTTACTTTTTTAGGATTAAGCGGATTCTGCCTGTTGTCTTTTATCTCTTCCTTATGATCCTCTCTTTCCTTGTCCGAATATAGTTTTAACAAAACATGAGGATCATCGATACAAAGGCAGGTGAAAATCTTAGAGTATTCTAGTTGATCGTCATTCACTAAATCAAGCAAATCTTCTTTAGGAAATTCCCTTGCATTAAACTTTGTTTTTATTCGATCGACTACTTGTTCTTTCGTAAATGATAAGTTGCTTTGATTGTGTAAATACTGTTTGTACAATTTATTGTATTTATCCATCATTCACCCCTATATGCGCTTTAATAGAAAAATTCTCAGTTCTGATTCAAAGGGAACCTTTTTACGATTGTGCAGCATTCTATTTGCCATCTCAATTTCCTTGGCCGTATACCGTTAATTCATGAATTTTGTACATTTGTTCTTCTGCCTTTAAAATGAGGAAGTGCTTTTCTTTGCCTATTGGGCTGAGTGACAATCTTATAAACCGAACGTCATTTTTGCCTTAATGGTGCCTGTCACTTCCCTGAGTTTGTCAGGTTTCGACACGATTCGGATAGTTGACAGGCACCGCTAATGAGCATTGACAGTTCTCCAGTACCATTGAACCATATTTTCTTAAATCCTTCATCCCCCAAAAAATTTCATCCCATTGAAAAAGCATTTTTCACACTGTATGGTGAACATTCCTTTACATGGCCGGTGTATCTACCTTAAATTGTTCAGCCACATATTTCGCATACGTTTCATGCGTACGTACCAATTCATCATGTGTACCTGATCCTGTGACTTCACCTTTTTCAATAAAGTAAATCTTGTCGCTGTCCACAATGGTTGCCAAGCGGTGGGCGATGACTAAAGTCGTACGGCCTTTCATCAAATTTGTTAAGGCTTCTTGGACTTTCATCTCTGACTCACTATCAAGACTGGCAGTTGCTTCATCAAGCATTAAAATCTTGGGGTTGCGCAAGAAGGCCCGGGCAATGGCAATACGCTGACGCTGGCCGCCGGAGATTTTCACGCCGCGTTCCCCCACTTCTGTTTCAAGCTTGTCAGGCATTTCTTCGACAAATTTGCGTGCAAAGGCTAAATCTAAAACGTTCCAAAGTTGTTCATCCGTAAATGTACCGGCTAATCCGTAAGTCAAATTGTCACGGATTGTACCGGCCATAATCGCAGAATCCTGTGAAACGTATCCGATTTGACTGCGGTAATTTGTTAAATTGATCTCTTCAATCTTCACATCTCCAAATTTGATTGATCCGCTTGTAGGCTCATAGAAACGTTCAAGCAAACTAAAGATTGTCGATTTGCCGCCGCCGGAAGGACCTGCAAAAGCAATGATTTCATTTGGATTTGCCGTAAATGATACATCTTTCAGAATGGGTTCAACCGGCGCATCTTCGTAGGCAAAATCCACATGTTCCACTGATAAGGTTTTACCAGCCAAATCCAATTCAATGCCTTTCGTAAAATCTTCCGGCTTTTCAGCAAGCAATTCTTGTACACGGCGCGTTGAACCGGCAGCCTTTGCCATTTCTGAAAATAGGGTTGCAATGACCGGCATGGCCCCAATCAAGTTAAACAAATACATCAAGAAGCTCATTAATATCCCGATTTGCATTTCACCAATTGCAATACGGTGCATCCCATAAGCAAGAAGCCCAAACACCATACTCATGAATACCATCATCATGATAGGTTGCATCGTTGCATCAAAGACAGCTTCTTTTTTTCCAACTTTAAACAGTTTATTTATTTCTTTATTGGCACGAACTTGCGCTTGCTTTTCTGCATTTGAAGTTTTTACCAATCGGATTTCACTTAATGTTTCACTCGCAATCCCATTAAATTGAGCCATTGCCTCTTGGCGGATATGCCCTATTTTTGTTCCAAATGCCATGATTGGTATCATGAGGATCACGACGACCGGTACAGCTACAATCATGGCTGCAGTCATGTGCCAGTCCATCTTGAACATCATGTATACTGTCCCAATAACTGTAATGATGCTCGCTAATGTTTGCGGGAATGTTACAGCCAGCAATTGTTTGACTTGCGCTGTATCATTTACCAGACGGCTTGAAATTTCACCAGCCTTGACAGTGTCAAAATAGCTCACTTTCAAAGTGGTTAACTTTTGCCACAAGCTTTTTCGTAAGTTTTGGATTACATTTTCTCCAAAAATCCCCAGAACCGTTCCGCCAATTGCAGAAACAATAGCTGAGATAACAAATAGTGCTACGACTTTCCCTAATAACCCATAGTCAATTCCTTTTGAAAAATGATTGACAAGGGATGACGCTAATTTTGGCACATAAATTTGTATACCGGATGAAACAACCAGCAATAAGACACCCATTGCCAGCAACAGATATTTCGGTTGCGTCGTTTTGATGAGTTTTATAAATTGTCCAATTGAAAATTTGGTTTGATCTTTACGGACTGAACCATTGAATCCTCTTTCCATTATCTTTTACGTCCTTTCTTCCAGCCATCGAACCCGCCGCCCATAAATCCGCGGCCGCCAAACCCACCAAACCCGCTGCGTTCCAACATTTGTTCTCGTGCACGACCGAAACGGGCACTCATTTTTCCAAAAAGTTCCCAGCGTTTATCATTGCTGAAGACTTCGAGGAGCTTATCCTGAAATGCTTCACTTGAAATATTGGAAACCATGCGTTCAAGATATTGATCCAACATTGCAAGCTCATCCTCTGCAAACCCTTGGAAGAGGACATCTTTTAGCGTCGTTGAAATGGAACTGCGCTCTTTTAAGCTTTCATGTCCTTTATCCGTAATTTTTACAATCGTTACACGTGAATCTTGCTCAGATTTTTCACGCCGGGCAGTGCCGGCTTCTTCAAGTTTCTTGATAATTTGCGTCACACTTGACGGCTTAATATCAAGCACTTCAGAAATGCGGCCCGCTGTCACATTTTCTTCCGCTGCCAACAACTTCAACGTTTCGAAAGCATTATCTGTTTTTTCTTCTACTTCATTTACAAAAATGAGAAATGGCTGATGCGTAATTTCCAATAATTTGTCCAGAATTTCATCTTTTTTCATTTTAGAACCTCCAAAGATATTTACTTAGTTTTCATTCCTATTAACAAAGTAAATAATATACTGGTTTATTTTGTTTGTCAACAGAAAAACTAAGTAAAAATGAGAGAAAGAAAAGGAGCATCAGGAAAAAGCAGGGATGATACCGTTTGGACAAAAAAAGCCCCTGAAATCGGAATGTTTATGATTCCGAAAACAGGGCCTTTTTGCTAATAATTAAATATCTTTTTATTTCCATTGTAATCCATCTCACCAGCTACTAGAGGCAAGTGATCATCCATATGAAATTTCATACTTTTCTTCGCACGCCTAGATATGGCTGCTCAATTACCTTTATTTCTTCATTATTCGTATGAAAAATGTATAACTCCCGGTTTTGATTTTCCGCATGTAGTTTTTTATACACTTTCCATGCTGCATTGCCGTTTTCAAAGTCATCAATGACTGACATTTCCTCGATGATTCTTTCTTTTCCTCTTGTTTCGGATTTTAATGCTTCCACTAAGACACAACGTTCTGGAAAATGTTCACGAACTTCAAACCATTTCATACATATGCGCCCCCGGTTTCACAAATGATTTTTATCGGATTAACCCAGAAAAGGAATCCGTATTGGATTTTAACATCTATCACATCTGTTATGGTCTTAAGTGAATAGTCCTATTTCTCCACCCTTGACATCGAGACCACACACTCTACGTGCACCGTTTGCGGAAACATATCCACAGGCTGCATGTACGCTATGTCATAAGCCTTGCTCAATATGTGTAAGTCCTTTGCCAGAGTGGAAGGGTTGCACGACACGTAGACAAATTTCTTTGGTTTTACCTTCAAAATCGTCCGCAAGAGGGCTTCGTCGCAGCCCGAGCGCGGCGGGTCGACGATGACAACGTCCGGGCGCCAGCCTTCGTTCAGCCATTTTGGCAGGAGGACTTCTGCTTTGCCGGCAAAGTAATGGGCGTTCGGGATGTTGTGGGCGGCGGCGTTCTTCCTGGCATATTCAATCGCTTCCGAAATCACATCCATGCCCCGAATTTCAGATGCGCCATCCGCAAGCCACAAGCCAATGGCGCCGACACCGCAGTAGGCATCCGCAATTTTCTCCTTGCCAGTCAACGCAGCGGCTTTTTTCACTTCATTGTAAAGCTTCACCGTCTGGATCGGGTTCAGCTGAAAAAAGGCGCGGGCGGAGAGTTCGTATGTGAATTCTTCAAGCCGTTCTTCAATGATTTCTTTTCCGGATAAATGAATCGTTTCGTCGCCGAAAATAACCGACGTTTTTTTGGCGTTCACATTTTGCGCAACCGATACGACTTCCGGCAGGCGCTTTTTGATCTCGGAAAGGATGACATCTTTGCGCGGCAGTTCCCGCTTGGCCGTAATCAGCACAACCTGGGCCTGGCCGGTCTGGATGCCGACCCTTGTGACAATGGTCCGCACGATGCCTTTCCCGGTTTTTTCATTGTAAACAGGGACATGGAAATCATTTAAAATTTGTGTCACCACTTGTGTCACTTTGTTTGTCAGCGGATGCTGGACAATGCATTCCGGGACGTTGATCAGCCGGTGAGAGTCAAGGCTGTAAAGGCCGGAAATGATTTTCCCATGGTCTTCACCGAGCTGGAACTGGCTTTTGTTCCGGTACAGCCATGGGTTATCCATACCGATCGTCGGGCGGATATCGAGTTCGTCCACTTTTAACTTTGTATGGCGTTCGAGCGCCTGGATGACAATGTCGCGTTTTTCGATGAGCTGCTGCTTGTACGCAAGGTGCTGGAGCTGGCAACCGCCGCACTGCTCGTAAACCGGGCACGGGGCTTTTACCCGGTGTGGCGAGCGTTTGCGCACCTTTTTGACAATGCCTTCCACATATTTCGGGTGTATCCGTTTGGCTTCAACGACCACCTCTTCGCCCGGCAGCGCACCCGGCACGAAAACGACTGTCCGTTTAAAATAGCCGACCCCTTCCCCGTTGATGCCGAGCCGTTTGATCGTCAAAGGAAATTGCTGTTTTGGTTTAATGGTGACTTGTTTTTGCATAAAATCCGTCCTTTTATTCAATGCTGCGCCATAAGTACAGGGAGGCATAGCTCAAATACGGCTCCCAGTCTTTTGCGTAAGCGTCCATTTCTTTATAAGTCGGTTTTTTCTCAAGCTGGAAAAGTTTTTTCAATGCCTTTTGAATGCCGATGTCAGCTTTTGGAAAGTGATTTAGGCGGCCGAGTCCGAACATGAGAAAATTCTGCACGGTCCACGGGCCGATGCCGCGGATTTTCACGAGCGTTTTTAAAATTTCTTCATCCGGTTTCTTTTCAAGTGCCACCAGATCTAATTCGCCTGATGCCACCAATTTGGAAAGCCCGATCACATACTCCGCTTTCCGCTCGCTAAACTGCAGGGCGCGTAAATCTGTAACTTGCAATGCAGCCGTTTTTTCCGGAGACGGATAAAACCAGACACCGTCTTTTTGGAAACCAAAGTTATAGACGAAACGCTCTGTCAACGTGTGAGCAAATTTCATATTGAGCTGCTGGTGGATGATGCATTTGACCAGGCAGGCATATGGCGAAAAGTCTAGCACAAACGGCGTGCCGCGGTGTTCTTTAAAAAGCGGTTCAAGGGCAGTGCCGGTAAAATGCTGTGAGATCCCGGCGATATCGGTATCCCATTGAAATAAATGGAAAATCCGTTTTTCCACCATCTGGGCTGTGTCCGCGTTTTCCCCCTGAATCCGGAATTCTGGGTTTTCGGTTGTGCCGGTTGCGGTAATGACTGCTACCTCCGGCTGTTTGTCGTATATCGGGATTTTCACTGTCCGGCTAAGCGGATCCACCGCCTGCAACGGGTCGAGGCTTAATCTTTCGAGCGCACGGTCAAAATTGTACGGGCCATTGATTTTAATGATTTTCTCCCACATGGCGTCCTCTCAATTCGTTTTTAAGTATTATAGCACAAGCGCTCGCCCTTTTCATTGCCGATTCAACGCGGCATGAAAACATCACAGGATAAAAAGACCCGGCCGGTTATCTGTCTAATTAGGTTTTCAATGGGACAAATGCAGGAGGGATGCGCGGGCATTTGTACAGTTAGACCTTCCAACAATGAGACAAACGTGGGCGAGCAGCACGGTCATTTGTCTAATTAGCTTTTTCAATTAGATAAAAGCAGGCAAGCGGCACGCCCATTTGTCTAATTAGCGTTTCCAATTAGACAATTGCAGATGAGCGGCGTGGTCATTTGTACAGTTAGAGCTGCCAATTAGACAAAAGTGGGAAATCGGCACGGTCATTTGTCTAATTAGCTTTTTCAATTAGACAAAAGCAAAAGATCCGCGTGCGCATTTGTCGAATTAGACGCCCATGCGGCAGTGAACGCGGCACCATAGGAACTTTGCTTATGCAGCAAACCCTCATTCGACCCGGCAAGCACTTTTTCTTCTGGCCGGCAAGAAAAACAGAGCTGCCCTTCACTTTTAAGGCAGCCCTCTTTGGTTACTTTTTCAATTTCTCGGTTTTCATGAACTCATCCATGCTTTTGAATTTGTAGCCTTGTTTTTTCAAGTCTTTGATCACGCGTTCCAAAGCGTTGGCGTTGTCTTTTGACACGGTATGGAGCAAAATAATGGCTCCGGGGTGGATTTGCGACATGATACTGTCATAGGCAAATTGTGTGCCGCGCTGGCGGTTCACATCCCAGTCGAGGTAAGCCAGTGACCAGAGGACATGGGTGTAGCCTTCTTCATTGCCCAGTTTCAGCGTCCGCTCGCTCAGGATGCCGCGGGGTGGGCGCAAATATTTCATTTCTTTCTGGCCGGTAAGGCGGGCGGTTTCCGCTTTCACTTTTTCCAATTCTTCACGTACTTGCGCATCGGAAATCTGTGTCATGTCCGGATGGCCCCACGAGTGGTTGCCTATGATATGGCCTTCTTTCACCATCCGTTTCACCAGATCCGGATGTGATTTTAAATAGTGGCCGGTGACGAAAAAGATGGCGGGGACTTTTTCTTTCTTCAAAACATCGAGTATTTTCGGGGTGTACCCATTCTCGTATCCATTGTCAAACGTCAAATACACATACTTGTCATTCGGATTGCCCTTATAAATGCCGCCGTATTTTTGCAAAAGGGCGTTATAAGCGGCGCCGGCATCCGCCTGCTGCCCGTTTTTGCCTTTGTTAAATCCCCAGTTGATCGGGGCGTTGGAAATGGCAAAAGCATCTCGCTCTGGGCATACTGAAAAAAACAGGAACACTGCAAAAAGTGTCGCAAAAACTTTTCTCATAACCAAACTCCTTTGTTGTTTTCCTTATCTTTTTCATTTCTGCAGGCGGAAATGCTGGCAGTTTCTGTTAGTGCTGAAAAACAGGGCAACATCGTTCCAAAACGGTATTCTCCCCGGTCCACATCCGGATTCCCCGCTGCCAGATAAAAAACCGGCCTTTACAAAGAAGGGGCCGGTTTGCGCTTTTTAAATTGGTCTATTTTCATTTCGATTTCATCGATCATTTGAATAAGCCGGTCTATATCTTCAAGGCTTGCTGCTTCCGGATCAATCGAATCCAGAACCTCCAAAAAGATATTCAGCCGTTCCATTAAATAAGTAAGTTGCTGGTCCTTGTCATATACCGCTTTCCCCAAAAAAATCCTCCTCACGTACTACTTTCTTATTATAGTATACCCTATTTTCCGCACAGAAAAAAGCTGCCGTTCAGACAGCTTTCTTTATTGGCGATTGCCATAGAAAATTGGCATGAGACAGGCCTCCTCAAAATCCGATGAACCTGTCCGGGCCAATCTAAATAAACTTCTTTATTTCGGCTGTTCGCTCACAGAAAAACTGAACGAAACATAGTCCTGAATGGGAATCCAGGCACCAATGCCGTGGGAAGTGACGTTTTTAACCAAAATTTCCCGTTTCGTCCCTTTAAGGACAAGGTACACTTCGCCGTATGTGACTTTTCCTTTTTCATTCACGGCCGGAGCATATGCATACAAATAGCCGAGCCGTTTTTTCGGGACATTGTATTCATGGCCTTTTTTCGTGCCGGCCCCGATAATCGTGTCAAAGGAAAGCGGCAACTTCGAGTTTTCCATTGCTTTTAACAGCATCATTTTCTTTACATCGTCTGCTTGCGGAATCCTGGCAGTCAGGCCGCCGTGCACGATCTTTTGCGCTTCCTGGACATAGTGCATTTTATAATTGGCATCGCCGCCGCGGTTATCAAAGTAGTTCGTATTGATTTTTTGGTATTGCCAGTTTGGCGACGTTTCGCTGGATTCATAATTCAGCGGCCATTCGCCCAGGTAAATTTTCGCGCGCAGACCGAGCGATAAAAACGAACGGTTCACGCTTGTTTCATTCAACATCCGCACGAGATTCGGGTTTTCAATTCTCACATTGGACGTTTTCAGCAAGGTTTCGGTAAACTTGCTCGGCTGCAAGTAAGGCAGATCCTGTGACGAGTTCGGATACGTATTTTCTTTTGTAATGTTCAGGACCGACTGTGGAATTTGCACCTGTTTTTCTGTCGGCTTTGCTTCTCCCGCCGGCGCAGCAAAAAGTACGGCGAACAGGAAAATCAGGATCGTCCGCATCCATTTCATTGATGTTATCTCCTTTCACAAGAGGTTCACGAACGTACCGTTATTTTTTCCTGCCCGGATTAAAATATCCGCTTCCAACAAATAAAACCTGATCCCGGTATGCATCGTGCACTCGCCGCTCTATGCCATAACGGCCGGTAACATTCCGGCGTACTGAAAGCCGCATGACAACTTTTGGCATTACAGCAAGTAAAAGCCGATCCCCATGATAATGTAGGCTGCCAGCATAGTAGCCCCTTCAAACCAGTTTGTTTCGCCGTCATTTGCCAAAATGATCGTAAGCATGACCGCAGCGATCATCGAGACGAGCTCCGGTATGGAAAAGACAAGCGGCATGGCTTTTTCAAAAAACAAAGATGCAAGCACAAGGACAGGGACGACAAACATAGACACTTGAAGTGTGGAGCCGAATGCAATTTCAACCGCAATGTCCATTTTATTTTTCACCGCCATCAAAATAGCAGAAGCATGTTCCGCAGCATTCCCGACAATGGCGACGATGATAATCCCGATAAACATTTCGCTCCATCCGAAACTTTTTGCAACGGACTCAAAAGTATGTACGAGATTTTCCGAGATATAAGCCACTGCAAGCGTCGCAAGGGCAAGCACAATGATTGATTTTCCTTTTGACCATTCCGGCTCTTCGTGTTCTTCCTGCTCCTTGACCCGGGCTTCCCTGTCCTGGTAAATCCCGCGGTGTGTCACCAGTTTAAAAAACAGGGCAAACAAGTAAAGCAGGATTAAAATAATGGAAATGCCAATGCTGAGGCTGACCGTCTTCCCTTCTGACATCTTCATGGAAAAGATTTCAGGAATCACAAAAGCGACAAAAATCGCGAAAATTAAAAGGCCTGAGTTATGCCGTGCATCATATACGTTGAATTTTTGGCGTTTGTATTTGATCCCCCCGAACAAAAACGACATGCCTGCAACAAGCAGCAAGTTTCCGAGCACAGAGCCCGTCAAAGAAGCAAGCACGACTTGATGGAGCCCGGCCGCTAGGGAAAACAATGAAATAATCAATTCTACCGCATTCCCGAATGTGGCGTTTAACAAACCGCCGATCCGCGGACCCGCTATAATGGCGAGACTTTCGGTTGCCCGCCCCATAAAGCTGGCCAGTGCAATGATGGTCAGGCAGTAAACGGCAAACATCAACACGTTCGGCCAGTGCAGAAGTGCTCCAGCAACCGAGACGGGAACCCCGATGATCACCATAATGGCAAACATTTTATTCATAGCCATCCTCCTATCTGCTTTCTATAAAATTTTACAAAAGATCGGTTGGCTTGCCAAATTTTTCTGATCTGATTATGCTATAGAGAGCGAATGCACAACGAGAACAAGCCGGGTGAGAGCAATGAATCGTTATGAAAATATGCGTTTTTGGATTTTGGTGTTGATGACTTCTGTTTCCGGATTTACACAGGGCATGCTTTTGCCGCTGATTTCCATTATTTTTGAAAAAGACGGAATTGATGCATCATTGAATGGGCTAAATGCAACCGGCCTGTATATCGGTGTTTTATTTGCGTCCCCGCTCATGGAAGCGCCGCTGCGGAAATTCGGATATAAACCGCTTATTTTAACAGGCGGGCTGACCGTTTTTGCCTCACTGCTTTTATTTCCGTTCTGGAAATCGTTATGGTTTTGGTTTATTTTGCGCCTTTTCATCGGCATTGGAGACCATATGCTGAATTTTTCGGCGCAGACATGGATCACGTCTTTCTCCCGGAAAGGGCGGCTCGGGCGGAACATCGCGCTATACGGGCTTTTTTTCAGCCTTGGATTTGCCGTCGGGCCGTATATGACAAGGCTTGTAAATGTGGATGAACGCCTTCCTTTTATTACCTGCTCCATCATCAGCCTTTGTTTCTGGCTAACCGTTTTTCTTTTAAAAAATGAGCACCCGGAAGCGGATTTAGAAAATGTTTCTTTTCTGGCCACATTTCAACGTTTTGGAAAGGTGTGGAAATTGGCGTGGGTTGCATTGCTCCCGCCGCTCGGTTACGGATTCATGGAATCGTCTTTAAACAGCAGTTTCCCGGTTTATGCATTGAGAAACGGAATAAATGTCGATGCCGTTTCCATGATTATCCCTGCCTTCTCGATCGGAAGCATTGTTTTTCAACTTCCGCTCGGCATGTTAAGCGACCGGTTCGGAAGGCGAAAAGTGTTGATTGCAGTCCTTTTGATCGGCTGCGCCTGTTTTGCGGGGGCTGCTTTTAGCAAATCAAACGCCATCGCGCTGTTTGCCTGCTTTTTCGTTGCCGGTATGGCCGTCGGCTCGACGTTTTCCCTCGGGATCAGTTACCTGTCCGATCTGCTGCCGCGGCCGCTGCTTCCCGCCGGCAACATCATGTGCGGCATTCTATACAGCTTTGGCAGCATGGCCGGCCCTTATCTTTGTGGCGTGATCATTAAATATACAAAAGGGCCCGTATTTTTCCTGCTGATTTGTATGCTATTGCTTGTTTTGTCCGTTTTGATTTTCCGTTTCAAAAAAACGGCCGCTGCTGTTCCCCGGCACTCCTGACAGCTGCCCGCTTCCGGCTTTGCCTTTTGTCCGCCGTTCTCAGCAACCTCCTTTGCTGAGAACGGCTGCGATAAGATCTACCTGAAAAACCGGCCGCGATCTTAACCCGGGGATCTCTGTGTTTAGATCGCGTGGCATTTTGACTGCCTTTCTCTAACGAAGAAATTTGTCCGTCTGTTTTAACTTAGAACGCTTCTCTGTTAAAACAGGCGGAAATTGGAACGCCTTTCTTCACTTAGAATGCTTCGTCTTTTTACTAAGGTGTCATGGTAACTTGCCGCTTTTTTAATATGCGCATAAAAGCAATGATCCAAATTAGCAATTTTTGTGTTTATCATTTAAAACGGCATTCAGTTCACCGCCAAAAATGAGGATGATGCCGCTAATATAAAACCAAAGCATCATGATGATCATCCCGCCGAGGCTGCCGTATGTGGCATTATAATTCCCGAAATGGCTGACATAAAACGATAAGGCGAGTGACGCCACAATCCAGCCGACTGTTGCAAAAATGGCTCCGGGGACAACCGTCAGGCAGCCAAATTTTTCGTTCGGCGCAAAAAAGTATAACAAGAAAAACACGATAAACAGCAGTACCGGCGTAAGCGCCCATCTTAAAATATTGATCAAATTTTTCAAATCATTCGGTAGCCCGAAGTAAGAAAACACATAATGGATGAGCTGCTGGCCGAACACAGGAATTAAAATAACGGCTATAAACACGATAATCATCCCGAGTGTCAGCATCACCGACATGAGCCGTTGCATGACAGGCGGGCGTGATTCCTCTACTTTATAAGCCCTGTTTAATGCTTTAATGACCGCGTTCATTCCGTTTGAAGCGGACCACAAAGTCGCGATCATCCCGAAAGAAAGCAGGCCGCCGTGCCGATTGATCAGCACTTCTTTCAAGGTGGTTTCGATCAGCTTGAACGACTGGCTTGGCGCAAAATACCTGACCATATTTAACACATCATCCGTTTTAATGGGCAAATAAGGAAGCAAGGTAAACAAAAAGATCAATAGCGGAAATAGAGATAAAAGAAAAAAGTAGGATAACTGTGCAGCCATCCCGGTAATATCGTTCCGTTTTGAGTTCTCTAACAAAGCCGCAATGGTTGAACGTTTTTTTTCTGCCTGGAGTGCAATTTTATCCAATTTTCATCACCCTCTGTCCGTCCGGTTTACCACTATATTTCCCTCTCCGGTCCGTATGAAACGTTTCGGGATCGGTAGTCATGCGGTATAATAAAACAAGAAAAACACGAAAAGGGTGAAAATGTTGGATCTCTCAGAAAAATCAGCGCAAAATATGGCTTATATGGTGCAGGCAATTACAGCGAAATTAAAAATGGTCAATACGGCGGCACTGCAGTCGTCCCAGTTTAGCATTGACCATTATGACGATTTGTTTGACTTGTACGAAATGGTGATGAAAAAAAATACATTCAGCCCGAATGAAATGCAAGCCATTGTGGAAGAGCTCGGAAGCCTGAAAAAAGATTGATGCCGGCTGGTTTTAGAATGCAAAAAATTGGGAGCCTTTATTGTCTCCCTGATTTTGGGATCGAAGCATGGGAAGCCTTTGAAGGTTTCAGAATGTAAAAAAGCTGGGAGTTTTATTGCCTCCCAGCTTTTTTAAGTTTCCGGAATAGAAACCCGGATCCGTGTTTCAGTGCAGCATTAATCTTCCTGATCGGTAATGATCACAATGCCGTCTTTTGTAATCGCAATGGTGTGTTCATACTGGGCGGAAAGGGATCCGTCCATGGTTCGGGCTGTCCAGCCGTTGTCATCCATCTTCGTTTCATAGCTGCCGATATTCACCATCGGCTCGATCGTGATGACCATCCCTTCTTTGATGCGCGGTCCTTTATGCGGCAGCCCGTAGTGCGGCACTTCCGGTTTTTCGTGGATCGTCGGGCCGATGCCATGGCCGATAAAATTGCGGACAACCGAGAACCCCTGTGCTTCCACATACGTCTGAATGGCGTGGCCGATGTCACCGATCCGGTTGCCCGGTTTGGCCTGTTCAATTCCTTTATAAAGCGCTTCTTTTGTAACATCAAGCAGTTTTTGCGTCTGCTCACTTACTTTTCCGACCGGATAACTCCAGGCGGAATCAGCCAGCGCGCCGTTCAGGTTGACGACCATATCAATCGTGACGATATCTCCTTCCTTTAACGGCGTTTTCCGCGGAAACCCGTGGCAAATTTCATCATTGATGCTTGCACATGTCGCATACTGATAGCCTTGGTACCCCTTTTGTTCAGGGGTTGCCCCGTGCTCCCTTAAATAACGGTCAACAAATTCCTCAATTTCCCATGTTGTGATCCCCGGCTTGATCATTTTTGCAATTTTTTTATGCGTATCAGCAAGCAGTTTGCCTGCTTTTTTCATCATGTCAATTTCTCTTTGCGATTTCAGTGTAATCATCTTCTACTTCCTTTCATTATGGCAACATTATTCTATGTAAAAGTTCATTTTCTGTTTCCCCGCTCCATTTATCATATCCCTAATTTGCATTGTGCGCAAAGTAAAAAAACTGCTGCCCGGAAAGAGGCAGCAGTTTTTACATACAAGCTCATCCGTTCAGGAGTTTCAGCGATTCCCTGTTAAATGCAGGGATGTCATCCGGCGTACGGCTTGTGACAAGTTGGTTTTGGCATACGACAACTTCTTCGTCGCGGAAGTTCGCGCCGGCATATTCCATGTCAACACGGATTGATTTGTAACCTGTGGCAGACCGGCCTTCCAATGCTTTTGCCGTAATCAAAAGCTGCGGGCCGTGGCAGATTGCAAACACCGGTTTTTTCGAATCCATAAATTGTTTTACAAATTGGACAAAGCGATCGTCGGCACGGAGCTGGTCCGGAGAAAAGCCGCCCGGGATCAGGAGAGCATCAAAATCATCCACGCTGACATCATCGATGCCTTTGTCGATATGGATTTCGGTGCCGTGTTTCCCTTTTACCGTTTTTCCGGCTTCCATTTCAATATTGACAATTTCATGGCCGGCTTCCTTATATGCTTTCACCGGTTCGGTGTACTCAGAATCTTCCACTTCATTAGTGACAAGTACAGCGATCTTTTTAGCCAATCGAACCATCTCCTTTTCTAATCTTTGGGACGTTTATATTTTACCTCGTTTGTGCGGTTTCAAACAAACAGTTTGCTTCACGGAACGATGGGGCGATTGGAAATACGGATCCGGGCGCTCTTTTTGCCTGGTTTTACCGGTCGCTTCCTTCCTCATTTTTCGGGAGAATGAGTACTTCCACCCGCCGGTTTTTTGCCCGGCCATTCGGCGTATCATTCGACGCAATCGGATGGTATTCCCCATATCCTTTTGCCGAAAAATATTTCGGATTTAAATTTTTGTTTTCTAAAATGATCTTTAAAAAATTGGTTGCGCGCATCACGCTTAAGTCCCAGTTTGATTGAAAGACGGAGTTGTGGATCGGCACATTATCCGTATGGCCGCTCACGATAATGCTTCTTGGCGGATCCATTACGAGCAAATTGGAAAGGGCTTTGGCTGTTTTGATATCTTCTTTCCGGACCTCCGCTTTTCCCGAATCAAACAGGACATTGTCTCGGATCGTAATCAAAAGCCCTTCGCCTGTCAAAGACGTTTCAAACTTTCCTTCCAATTTATTGTGCGCTATGTATGTGTTGATTTTTTGCTGGGTTTCTTTTAATTGGGCGTCCCCTTGCCCATTTGATGCATTTGTTGTGCTGTTGCTTTTTGAACCATTCGTTGTGCTGTCCCCGTTTTTTTGTGCATCATTTTTCTTTTGCTCGATAAATTTTTCTGTGTCGGATGTGCCGTTATCATCCCCGGATGTCTGCTTCGTATAATCGAAAAAGCTCGTCCCGCCAACAAACACCCCGTTTAAGACTTTAGAAAATCTTTGAAACTTCTGGGCATCAATGGAACTCATTGCAAACAGAACGATAAACAGGGCAAGAAGCAATGTCAAAAGGTCGGAATAAGGCAGGAGCCATGCCTCGCTGTTTTCCTCTTCTTCTTGTTTTTTCTTCCGCTTTTTACTCATTTGTTGCCACGCTGCCTTCTGTAATCTCTTCCATCAGTTGTATCCGTTCTTCATTTGGCAAATAAGACGCCAGTTTCTGTTCGATCACGCGCGGGGATTCGCCTGCCAGAATGGAGAGAATCCCTTCCAGCATCATTTCCTTGTTTTTTGCTTCGTTTTTGGACTTCCGTTTTAATTTATTGGCAAACGGATGCCACAATACGTAGCCGGTAAAAATCCCGAGCAGTGTGGCCACGAATGCGGCTGAAATGGCATGCCCAAGCACTTCTGTATCCGACATATTTCCGAGAGCGGCAATCAGCCCCAATACAGCACCGAGCACCCCGAGTGTCGGGGCATACGTGCCTGCCTGTGAAAAAATGGCAGCCCCCATCTGATGCCTTTCTTCCATTGCTTCAATTTCTTCGCTCAGCACATCGCGGATATATTCGGCGCTCTGCCCGTCAATCGCAAGGCTCAGGCCGTTTTTCAAAAAAGCGTCATCGACTTCATCCAGCCTTGCTTCAAGCGCCAGCAGCCCTTCTCTCCGGGCAGTCTGAGCCCAGTCGGAAAAAAAGCGGATCATTTCTTCCGTGCTCATCAGTTTTTGTTCCGTAAAAATAATCTTCAACAGTTTCGGAACTTTTTTCAATTCACTCATTGGGAAACCGATAATGACGGACGCAGCCGTTCCCGCCAGTATAATCAAAAGGGCAGCCGGGTTGACGAGGACAGCCGGGCTTACCCCTTTTAACACCATGCCGGTACCAATTGCCACAACACCCAGAATTACGCCAATAATTGATGATTTATCCATTTTTTTCACCTGAATATCATAATGTCTTCTTTCATTATATCGGATGGATGGCGGCAATTTATAGTAAAAAAAGCGGGAAAAATGATGCGGTTTTTAAACGCCCTTGTAAATGGGACAGCTGATTTCCGTTCCCTGGGCTTTAGTAGGCGATTACAATTCAACGGCGCCCTGTACCTCATCCAGGACGCCGCCCATTTTCTAACGAGCTGCCTGAAACGGAACCGCTTCACTTCCGGTCGTGTTCGCGGCATCCCTTAATCAAACAGCTTTTTTTCAATTTTATCCTGATAATTTTTAAAAATGGCGCTGTTTGTTTTGATCCGTTTTTTGGAGAGCATTTGGTTATACGCCAGCAGTTTCTCGCTCAGTTTCTTTTGTAATCCTTCTTTTTCCATTTCATTTTCAGATTGTTTGATTAAATCTTCAATGGAAAGCAGTTCTTTCTTTAAATTGGCTTCTTCCGGGGAAAAACCGGCATTCTGTAAAATCCGGTAAGCCATCCGCAAATCTTCCGGCACGCCGGAAAGCGGGTCTTTCGGGAGCGGCTTTCCGTATCCCGGCAGATTTTCAAATTGCCCTTCTTCATACGCTCTCCGGATTTTCTCTTCCGTCATTCTCATGAAATCCAAAGATCGGCACCCCTTTCGCTTTTTTACCATTATACCGCATGCGGGCACATATTTCCTTCTGTTTAAGAGACGCTATAGGCAGGAAGGGGGAACAAGGATGGGACGCGGAGAAATGTTTGGCCACAAAAGATAAGGCCACCCGGGCCGTTTTCCGAAAGACCAGATGGCCGGTGAAAAGCAGCATAAAGACAGCAACTATGACGACGAGCAAACATTTCCGCACGAAGCGTTTAAAAACCGCATGCACAACCCGTAATAACAGGCGCCGCAGCGTATGCGGCGCCTTTCGATTATGACCGTTCTTCGAGATATTCTTTTAACACCACCGCCTGGTTGTGCTTTTCGTCTTTTGCCGCGTAGAGCAATGTAACCGTTCCAGCCTTTCCCCATTCGATCAGCCGGTCCAGTTCCGTTCTGTCTTCCAGCCGGTCCAGCTCTTCCTTATAAAGCGCGGCAAATTCAGCAAAAAAAGCCGGATTATGGTTAAATTTTTTCCTGAGGGAACCCGTCGGCGCAACTGTCTTCATCCAGGCATCGAGTGCCGCTTTTTCTTTTGATATGCCGCGCGGCCAGAGGCGGTCGACCAGCACACGTTTGCCGTCCCCGCCGGGCTCTTCATAAATTCGTTTTATCCGGTACATCTGGCAATCCCCCTTTCAATGCCTTGCCCGGTCCTGTAACTTTCTTCATTGTTTTCCCCGCTTTTTCTGGTATCATAGGGTTGATACCAATTCTGGACAGATGAGGAAATTTTTATGAGAATACGTGACTGGGATCAAAATTTAAAAGTCCGCCTGCTTGGGGAATCCTTGATGAATATCACCTTTTGGATGTTTTTCCCCTTTCTGACCATTTATTTCACCGAGGCGTTTGGGGCCGGGCTTGCGGGTGTCCTGCTGATTGCCTCACAAGTTTTTTCCGTCATTGCCAATTTGCTCGGAGGATACTACGCCGACCGCTTTGGCAGAAAGAAAATGATGGTCGTGGCCTCAATCGGGCAGGGCGTGTCTTTTTTCATTTTCGGATTTGCCAATTCGCCATGGTTCCATTCCGCCGTGACAGCTTTTATTTGCTTTACGGCTGCCGGCGTTTTCGGTTCTTTTTATTATCCGGCAAGCCAGGCAATGATTGCCGATGTTGTGGATGAGAAAAACCGGAGCCATGTGTTTGCCGTTTTTTATACATCTATGAACATTTCCGTCGTCATCGGCCCGGCAATCGGCGGGATATTTTTTGCGGATTACCGTTTTGAACTGCTTGTTTTTGCCGCTCTTTCCTGTTTTCTGCTTGGCGCACTGCTCGTCAAATATACGCGCGAAACAGCACCGGTTTGGGCAGGCGGGCAGCAGCGCGTCCGTAAAAAATGGTACAGTACGCTGATGGAACAGGCCAAGAGCTACCAGGTGATTGTCAAAGATAAAATATTTATGTTGTTTATTTTTGCCGGAATCCTGATTTCCCAAACGTATATGCAGCTTGATTTAATTTTGCCGGTATTTACGAAGCAGGCCATTCCTGAAGCAGATTTGCTCCATCTGCTCCACTTTACCGGCGAGCAGCTGTACGGTTTTATTTTATCCGAAAACGGGCTGATTGTCGCGCTTTTTTCAGTAGCGGCGACGAAATGGGTGACGAGGTATCGGGAGCGGAATGTGTTTGTCCTCTCCTCCCTCCTGTATGCCGTTTCGATTTATTTGTTCGGCGTCTGGATTTCAAGCATCGGCTTTATTTTCTCGATTCTTTTGTTCTCGCTTGGCGAACTGATTGTGACCGGAATCCAGCAGGACTTTGTTTCGAAGCTTTCCCCGCCTGAAATGCGCGCGCAATATTTTGCCGCCGCAAGCTTGCGCAATACAATCGGGCGCACGATTGCCCCTGTTTCCATCCCGCTTGCCGGTTGGATCGGCTATAAATGGACGTTTTCCATCCTGGCCGTGCTTGCGGTAATGAGCGCGGGGATGTATGTGCTGATGTTCCGACAGTATGAAAAGAAACGCCTGTCTGCTTGAAAACGGGCATGATCGATGCACAATAGGCTAAAAAAGTCTGTCTGTTTAAACGGGCAGACTTTTTTCATGAACAGCAGTGTTTTGATCCATACTAGTTTTAGAAAAGTTTGCGGGCTTTTTCCCGGTGGTAAATAGACTCTAAAACGATTGAACCCATCTTTTTTAAAGAAAGAAGTGGTGAATATGCTGACAAAAGAACAACTGGCGCATTTCCGTTCCATTTTAACCGCGCAGCTGAAAGAATTTGAAGAGAAATTCGGGGAAAACGGCCATTTCAAAACGGGAACGGCACCTCCTTACGATTCTGTCGGGGAACTGTCCAGTTACGATAATCATCCCGCCGATACCGGTACTGAACTGTTTGAGCGGGAAAAAGATATTGCCTTAAATGACCATGCTGAATATGAAGTCGAAAAAATCAAAGCGGCCCTCAAAGCCATTGAGGACGGCACTTACGGAAGATGCAAAGAATGCGGCAAAGAGATCCCGCTTGAGCGGCTTGAAACCCTTCCGTCCACGCTGTACTGCAAAGAGCACACCTCGGACCGGACCATTCCAAGACACCGCCCGGTTGAAGAAGACGTGCTGAATCCACCGTGGGGAAAATTCGTTTTTGATGGAGGCAAAGATGAATCGGTCGCTTTTGACGCGGAAGACGCCTGGCAGGCTGTCGCAAAATGGGGCACATCCGAGTCCCCTTCCGATTTTGAAACCCCGCCGGACAGTTACAATGATATGTATACGGAATCGGATGACCATGACGGCTATGTGGAAGATTTCGAAAACTTTTCCGGCAATGACATCAACGGGAAAAACGTGGAAATCTATCCAAATGAGGAATACAAAGAATACGAAGAAGAATTGGATGAAACCCGTACGATGACGCCGTTCGGGGATCTGCCCCGAAACGAAAAAGATCCTTATGTGGAAGACGAGAAAAAAAAGAAATGAGCATGCAAAAATCAGGTTGAGGTGCCGGGCCTGATTTTTCTTTTGAAAAAATTCCGGATGAAAGCCTTTTTTCTATTCATTTTTGTTCGTATATGCCAACTGATTTTGCTATAATTTTTATATGGTAAAAGGAAATTTGAATCGCGTCTGACAGCGCCGACATATTGGAGTGAGACTTTTGGAAGACAGACCGAAGAAATACATGCGGGAAACCCGCACAGTAAGGACCAGTTATGTTTTTCCGCCGGACACAAACCATCTTGGCACACTGTTCGGAGGAAAACTGATGGCGTATATTGATGATACTGCATCGATCGCCGCGGCCAAATTGGCAAGATGCACCGTTGTCACGGCTTCGACCGACTCCGTTGATTTTATCGCACCGATCCGCGTCGGAAACGTCGTTACAGTAGAAGCCATGGTCAGCCGGACAGGGCGGACATCGATGGAAGTATTTGTAAAGGTCAGTGCGGAAGATTTGAAAACAGAAGAGACAAAAATTGCCGCCATTTCTTTTTTGACCTTTGTCGCACTGGATGAGGATGGAAAACCTACACCGGTGCCGGAAATCATCCCGGAAACCGATGAGGAACGATGGTTAAACCAAACGGCCATCCAGCGCGCCGAACAGCGGGTGCTGCGGAAACAACAAAGTGAAGAATTGGCGCGCTATTTGTCAAAAATGCCGCTGTGATTCTTGTTTAGAAAAAATTCCTTTTGAAACAAAAAGGAATTTTTTCCTGTCCTCCATTGTGAATAAAATTACAAAAAGATTAAATTTGGGGTGCCGGCTGAAGCTGTTTTTCGCATATTTTATGGACTTGCCGCGATCATATTTTTGTAACATAAGAGAATGGAAGAAAATGTAACCTTTCAGAACGAACAAAAAAAGCTATACTAAATGGGAGAGACTACAGTTAATCCGAGCGAAAAGACGATGAAGGTTAGGTGACATGCATGTTTTCAGGGAATGAAATTGGGATCGATCTAGGAACTGCAAATGTTTTAGTATATTCGAAAAAAGAAGGCGTTATTTTAGACGAGCCGTCCGTTGTGGCGATTGACCATTCGACAAGGCAGGTGCTCGCTTTCGGGCAGGAAGCCAAAGCGATGATCGGAAAAACACCTGAAAAAATTACTGTCATCCGCCCTTTAAAAGGCGGGGTAATCGCTGATTTCGATATAACAACAGAAATGCTGAAACAAATTATGAAAAAAATCAATCAGCAAAGCGGCATCTCGATCCGCAAACCGAACGTCGTAGTATGCGTCCCATCAGGCGCAACATCGGTTGAACGGCGGGCCATTGAAGATGTCGTCAAAAACAGTGGGGCAAAAACCGTCCATTTGATTGAAGAACCGGTTGCTGCCGCTATTGGTGCCGATCTTCCCGTGGACGAGCCGATCGCCAACGTGATTGTCGATATCGGCGGCGGCACTACGGAAGTCGCCATTATTTCCTTCGGCGGCGTCGTGACGTATAACACGATCCGCATCGGCGGCGATAAAATGGACGATGATATTATGCAGCATGTCAGAAAAACGTATAATCTGCTGATCGGCGAGCGGACAGCGGAAAAAATTAAAATGGAAATCGGGCATGCCCTTGTCGACCATCCGGAACAAGCGCTAGATGTCCGCGGGCGAGATCTCGTGACAGGGCTGCCGCGAACCATCACCTTAAGTTCGTTGGAAATTCAGGCTTCGCTCCGCGATTCCCTGCTCCAAATTTTGGAAACGGTCCGGGCTACACTGGAAGACTGCCCGGCAGAGTTAAGCGGCGATATTGTGGACCGCGGGATTGTTTTAACAGGGGGAGGCGCCCTCCTTCAAGGCATGCAGGAATGGCTGAGCAATGAAATTTCCGTGCCTGTCCATCTCGCGCCAAACCCGCTGCAATCCGTCGTAGTCGGCGCAGGCCGCTCCCTCCAGTTCATCCATAAAATGACTGCGGGGGCCGGAAAATAACCGGACACATTTAATTTTTAAAAGAAACGGCGTGCTTTTGCCTTTTAATTTGGCAGAAACACGCCGTTTTTTCACCCTTTTGTGCTTTGTTCCAAAGCTGTCGGTTCCGGTTCAGCTGTTTGTTGCAGTTTGATCCCAGAAAGGCCTTCCATCATTTCCCGGACATCAATGCCGCTTGACGCTTTCAAAGTTTCCTGTAAGGTCGACATCAAATCGGTTGCATAGCCGGTGATCTTATTTGCACCGCCGTTTGCGCCGCTTCCGGTATCGACAACGGTGATTTGGTCAATATTGGAAAGCGGGGCCGCTACTTGTTTCGCATATTCAGGCAGCACTTTCAAAATCATATCGAGCACAGCCGCCTGGCCGAACTGTTCGTATGCTTCCGCAATTTTTCGTTTTGTTTCCGCTTCGGCCAGCCCTTTGAGACGGATGACTTCGGCTTCCGATTCCCCTTGGGCGCGCTGGGCATCGGCTTTAGCCATACCATCAATGCGGACGCGTTCCCCTTCCGCTTTCGCCATCGCTTCCACCCGGTATTTGTGGGCGTCGGCTTCTGCCATTTGTTTCGTTTTTTCTGCAACGGCGGCCTGCTCAACCGAATAACGGTCTGCATCCGCTTTTTTCTTGACTTCGGAGTCGTATTGCCGTTCACGCCGCAAAATTTCTTTTTCTTCGAGCTCGATTTGTTTTTGCCGCTCGATGATCTTGATTTCCATTTCCTGTGCGGTGACATCCTGTTTCGACCGGGCAGTTTCCAAATCGTATGCCTGGTCGGCTTTTGCCCTTGCGATGTCCTGTTCGCGGCGGAACTCGGCAATTTTCAACTGGTTGAACTTCTCGGCTTCCGCAATTTCCGTTGCCCGCTCCAGTTCTGCGCGTTTTGCTTCTTTTAATGCTTCCGCTTTCCGGATTCTCGTTTCTTTTTCGGCTTCTGCCGTGGCAATATCCGCATCGCGTTTGACCTGTGCAATCCGCGGTTTGCCGAGCGCATCAAGGTAGCCGTTTTTATCCTTCACTTCTTTAATCGTGAACGACACGATAATAAGCCCCATTTTTGCCAGATCCTGCGAGGCAACGCGCTGGACTTCCTGTGAAAACTTGTCACGGTTTTTATAAATTTCTTCAACCGTCATTGAACCGAGAATCGAGCGCAAATGGCCTTCCAAAACTTCCCGCGCTTCATTTTCGCGGTCTTCTTTTGATTTCCCGAGAAATTGTTCGGCCGCTGTCGCAATTTCGCCGATCGACCCGCCGATTTTAATAATGGCAATTCCATCTGCCATCACCGGGACGCCTTGTTCGGTGTAGACTTCCGGGGTGGTCACTTCCAGCTTGCTCGATAATAAGCTGAGCGGTTTTGCCTGCTGGAATACCGGAAACACAAATGTACCGCCGCCACGAATAATTTTAATTTTATTTCCGGCTTCGTCGACATGGACATTTCTACCGCCAAGAAAACTCCCTGTTACAATCAATGCTTCATCCGGCCCTGCTGTACGATATTTTGTAATAAAAACACCGATAAGGGCAATCACCAAAAACACAACAACCCCGATAACAATCCAAATTCCGCTTGCAAACATGCGGTTCCCTCCTTATAATTGTCTAAAATTTTCAATTTTCAAACGATAATTCTCATAGGGCACAACATATAACACGCCATTTTTCACTTCAATCACCAACACCTGCGTCCCTTCTTTAATTTCCTCATCCTGTATGCTGGCTGCCGGCTTGGAGATAGTTCCTGTTTTGCTGTCAATCACCACTTCACCAAAACCGGCTTTCGGAATCGAAAGAATCGTTTTCCCGACCCTTCCTTTCAGGGATTCTTCCGTATAAGCAAGCGATTCCTCAGCCGAAGACAGCGGGACAAGCACAAACACATTGAGCAGGATATCAAGAATCACCGCGATCACGGCAGAAATGGCCATGATCAGCAGGTGGGAAAGCGGTGTCACCTTTTCCAAAATATACCCGCCTGCCGAGAAAAAAGTAAAAAATGCCAAAATCAGGGCTGGATGGATAAAATGGATGGCGTCTGCAATTCCGCCGAGCAAGTCATTGAACAACAGGTAAAGCACCGTCAGGCATCCCGCCATAATCAGCAAAGCCAAATACGCCGTCTCTATCGGCACGCCGAACACTTCCATAAACATTCCCCCCTTTCCTTGATTGGGATTTTCTTTCAGATGACGCCCGGACATAATTGCTTACTAATCATTACGTTTAAAAATGGTTTAAGTTTCGTGAAAGAGGAAATTTTTTTAAACTGTGGAGCTGCCGCTGCGGATTCGCACGATGGTGATGTTTTACAGCAGGCAAAAGTATGGTGAACATTCCAGACCAGGCGGCAGGAAACAGAGCGGCAATATTCCGCCATTGATACCGTTACAAAAAGCCTGCTCCCCCATGAGAGCAGGCTGACTTTTTACCTTAGCGCGTTTTCCAGATCTTCCAACAAATCTTCGACGTCTTCAATGCCGACTGAGATGCGGATAAGCCCGTCTTCGATGCCAAGTTCGAGACGGCGTTCACGCGGAATGGATGCATGCGTCATAAGCGGCGGGAGCGAGATCAGGCTTTCCACCGCGCCGAGGCTTTCTGCCAAAGTAAAGTAACGCGTTTTTTTCAATATTTCAAGGGCTTTTTCCTGGGATGCCACTGTAAAAGAGGCCATGCCGCCGAAACCACCGGCCTGGGAACTGTGCACTTTATGCCCGGGATGATGGGCAAGCCCCGGATAGTATACCTTTTCAACGGCAGGATGTGCGGCAAGAAAATCAACAATTTGCTTTGTGTTGGATTCAATTTCTTCCATGCGTATGCCGAGTGTTTTAATGCCGCGGATCAACAGCCAGCTGTCCTGCGGCCCGAGAATGCCGCCGGTTGAGTTTTGGATAAAATGCAAGTCTTCTGCAAGCGCCTCGTTCCGCACGGCAACAAGGCCTGCGACCACATCGCTGTGCCCGCCGAGATACTTCGTCGCGCTGTGCACGACGATATCCGCCCCTAAAGTGAGCGGATTTTGCCAATACGGGGTGCTGAATGTGTTGTCCACGATAAATGTCAGGCCGTTTTCACGGGCCACACCGGCAATGGCCCGCAAGTCTGTTATTTTCAGCAGCGGGTTCGTCGGCGTCTCCACGTAGATGGCTTTTGTATTCGGGCGGATCGAGGCACGGACCGCATCCAGATCGCTCGTGTCCACAAAAGTCACGTCGATATGGAAACGGTTCATCACTTTTGTTAAAACGCGGAAAGTCCCGCCGTATACATCATCGGTTGCCAAAATATGGTCGCCGGCTGAAAACAGCTGGATCACCGCTGTAATCGCGGCCATCCCGGATGCGAATGCAAAACCGTGTGTACCTTCTTCAATATCCGCAATCAGTTTTTCCAAAGCTTCACGCGTCGGATTGCCGGTGCGTGCGTATTCGTATTTAAAATGGCCGACGCCATCCTGCTTGAATGTGCTCGCATGATGGACGGGCACCGAAACTGCGCCTGTATATGGATCACGGCTAATGCCGGCATGAATGAATTTTGTTTTTTTACGCATGACAAACTCCTTCTCATCAAGAATAAATGCTGCGGCTGAGATACCGTTCGCTGCTGTCCGGAAAAATGGTGACAATATGCGTGCCCGGTTTTGCCTGCTTTGCTTCGCGCAGGCTCGCCTCCAAAGCAGCACCTGAGGAACTGCCGATCAAAAGGCCTTCAAGCCGGGCTGCTTCCGCAAGCCGTTTAAAAGCTGTATCGTCGGGAATCGTATGGATGGCATCAAAAAATGTACGGTCCATAAATGGCGGTAAAAATTCCATGCCGATCCCTTCCGTACGGTGGCTGCGCGGCTCGCCCCCGTTTAAAATCGAGCCTTCTGGTTCCACGATGGCTGCCTTCAAGCCCGGATTTTTCTCTTTTAAATAGCGGGCAGTCCCCATAAACGTGCCCCCGGAACCGGCACCTGCGACAAAAACATCGATATGGCCATCAAGTGCTTCCCAAATTTCAGGCCCAAGCGTCTTATAATACGTTTCCGGGTTGGACGGATTTTCAAACTGTCCCGGGAAATACGCATTTGGTGTTTCAGCGACTAGTTTTTTTGCTTTCGCAATTGCGCCTTCCATACCAAGTTCGGTCGGCGTGTTCACGACTTCAGCCCCGAGCGCCCGCATCAGCGTCTGTTTCTCCACGCTGAATTTTTCCGGCACAACAAAAACAGCATGCACGCCGTAACGAATCGCAGCAAGCGCAAGCCCGATGCCCGTGTTGCCGGCCGTCGGTTCTATGATCGTCCCACCGCGCTTCAGCTTACCTTCCCGAAACGCGCGCTCTACTAGATAAGCGCCGAGTCGGTCTTTTATGCTGCCGCCTGGGTTAAAGTATTCCAGCTTTGCAAACAGCCGGACGCCTTTTGGCAAATCAAATGCGGTTAATTCAACCAATGGCGTGTTGCCAATCAGTTCGTGTACGCTTTTCGCAACCTTCATTTCACTCGTCTCCTGTTATCAGGCAAATACTTGCGTCCACTCATCGCGTTTTGCCAGCATTTTCCGGGCAATTTCCTTTGCGCCTTCCAAAGAATGGCTTGCCGCCCAGCCGCACTGTGTTTCATTGCAGGCCGGTACTTCTGTGGCATGCAATACATCGTTTAACGTTTTTTCAATGATGTCAAGCACCTCGCCATCATCATCCAAATTGATAACGGAAAAATAAAAACCGGTCTGGCAACCCATTGGGCTGATGTCGACAATTTTATCCGTGTAATTGCGGGCGAATTCCGCCATCATATGCTCGAGCGAGTGGAGCCCCGGCATATCCATATGTTCCTTGTTCGGCTGGCAGAAACGGATATCGTATTTGCGGATGACATCGCCGTGAATCCCTTCTTTTATTCCTGCAAGGCGGACATATGGCGCTTTGACTTTTGTATGGTCCAAATTAAAGCTTTCTACGTTCATTTTTTTCATCTCTGTCATGATGATCATGCTCCTTTCATTTTTGCATCCATTAGCCACACAAACCGGTTCATCTTCCGGAAAGAGACATCAAAACCATTTTCCTCAAAGATGGAAGATAAAACGGGAATGGTGGTGTAATATTCCGTTTCAAGATCTTCCGCAAGCCGGCAGAATCCTCTCGCTTTGGCTTCCCTGATCATCTCCTGTTTTGCTTCTTCCGTCTCAAAAACCGTATCGGCGAACACGATTTTGCCGCCCGCCTTTAACCGGGTGCGGAAAAGGGAAATGGCGGCCCTTTTTTCTTCGTTTGTCAAATGGTGGAACGCATAAGTGCTGGCAAATGTATCCGCCTTTTCCTGCACATGAAAATTCAAAAAATCCCCGTCTATTATTTTAACATCCGGATGCTTTTTTTGAGCGATTTTTCTCATATTGGCAGAAGGTTCTATCCCGATTATCTTCAGCCCTTTCTCCAAAAGCTTGCCCGTCAAATTGCCTGTTCCCGGGCCGAATTCAACAACAAAACCGGTTGCCCGGTCTCTGACGGCATCCAAAATTTTATCGTATTGATAGAATACTTCTTCGTATTCGGCATCATGTCCGGTAACGGTTTGATCATAGGAGCGGGACCATTCATCGAACAGCGCGTCAAACTCCCTTCCCAATCAAATCCCCCATTTCCCATAAAATAACTCTGAATTAAATGTAACACGCCCCTTGTTTTTTCGCAAACAAAAATGTGAAGGATTTATTCCCATTTTTAACGTGTATACTTTTATTTCCTGCCATTGTATTTTAAAATATGCATAAAGGAGTGAGATGTGATGACATTGTTAGATGAAGTACTTGCATTTAACCAGGAATTTGTGGAGAAAAAAGCGTATGAGCCTTACCTGACTTCCAAATTCCCCGACAAACGGATGGTGATTTTCACATGTATGGACACGAGGATCATTGAATTGTTACATAAAGCAATGAATATTCAAAACGGAGACGCGAAAATCGTAAAAAATGCAGGCGCCATTTTAACGAGCCCGTTCGACAGCACGATGCGAAGCTTGCTTGTTGCCATTTATCAGCTGAAGGCGGATGAAGTGTTTGTGATCGGCCACTATGACTGTGGCATGACCGGGTTAAAAGGCGAAACCGTGCTCGAAAATATGAAAAAACGCGGGGTTGACGAAAATGCGATTGAAACACTCGTTCATGCGGGGATTGACCTCGACGAATGGCTGAGCGGTTTCGACAAGGTCGAAAGCAGCGTGAAAAAGAGTGTCGGCATCATTAAAAACCACCCGCTGATGGACAAAAAAGTGCCGGTCCATGGGCTTGTCATTGACCCGGAAACCGGGAAACTTGATCTGATCGTAAACGGCTACGAAAATTAATCCCGGGCGCCAAATCCATGGCGGAGACCTTGACGGGGTTTTCTTCATTTTTTAATCGAAACTTCATGAAATGATGATGTTGCTTTCATTGTTTTTTAGGGTAACCGGTTTACAATTAATCATGTAGCGAGGACAGCAGAGCAGTAAGCATGCTGGACAAATACCCACTGTTTTATCCCCTTTTTAAGCCGGCCTGTGTGCCGGTTTTTTTGTGAGCAGAAATTTAAGGGAATTTTAAAATGGCGTTAGGCTAATAAAATGAGCGTAAGTTTTTACATGAAGACCAAGGATCAGTTTGGTTTGCTGATGATGACGGTTTGCAGCGGAAACGGTGTAACCCACGTTTCGTTCATTTTATATAATAGGGTATATAAGCTGCTGAAAGACGGGGAGATTAGGGAAACAGGAGGAAGGTGTTTCAGACAAAAAACGGGTAAAGGCCGCTTGTACGGCTACTTTACCCGTAATCTTTCCCCCACACGGATGGTATAATCATCATCCAGATTATTCCATTTCTTTATTTCTTTGATGGTCGAACCGTATTCTTTGCTTAAAGCGTAAACGGTATCCCCCTTAACGACTTTATGATACGTTGCACCGCTTTTCTTTTTGAGCTCGAAAGCTTTTGCCAGCCCATTGACATGCCCCTGTGCCACTTCTTCAATCCAGCTGTTTTTCTTCATTTTTTTCGCATCACTTGCTGTGTCAATAAAGCCGTTTTCGGTAAGGAGCGCAGGCATGATCGATTCCCTGAGCACATGAAAATCGGCCGTTTTTCTGCCCCTGTCTTTTAAATCATTCAGCTTCACCACTTCCTGGTGGATGGTTTTCTGGTAGGTTGCCGTAGCAGAGCCTGATTCTGGATAAATATAGCTCTCAAAACCCGTTCCATTTCCTGAATTGATATGAATGGAAAGAAAAAAAGTGGCTCCCCAGCTGTTGGCGGCATCCGTCCGCTCTTCCAAAGAAACAAATTTGTCCGTCGTCCGCGACATTTTTACCGAAACATTTTGGTAATGGTTTGTTAAAATGTCCTGAATCTGTTTGGCAATCTCCAAAGTGATGTCTTTTTCCTCTAGCCCGTTTCCCTCAGCGCCCGGGTCTTTTCCACCATGTCCCGGATCAAGAAACAGTTTAAACAAATACTTCACCCCTTTCCAATCATGCTCAATTTCCACATATCTTTTTTAAAGTTAAATGGTTACTTTCCTGTCCTGTTTTTTGTACAAATGGAAACCATCCGTTTTGCCGGCAGCCGGAATGGCAAGCGGCCGGCAAAATTTTACCGGACATCCGGCAAGTTGAGGCGACAGGGGCAGATTGCAAATACGGGTCAATACTTCGGTAGAAAAACCTTTATCTCACGCAGAGAACCAAATCTCTATCCTATCGTATGTAAAGCATGTGCCATTTGTGACAGGTTGTCCGCCTGTTTTGGTCCGTAAGCGTTTTAAGGAAGAATTTGGATATTGGGAAATAGAATTGTTTCTTTAAGTGTTTTGGCAGTTGAAGCGGGAAGAACCATGTTTTTTCGGAAAAGCGTATGTGTAAAATATTTTACTCGAAGGATCAGGCGAGTGAAAAAAATGGGAAGGCACTCTATCATCTAAATGTACACTTTGAGACAAACATCTAGAGAGCGGTCTACAGGGGTATTGACACAAAACGACAGATTCACTATAATATTTAAGGTGACATCGAACGGATATTAGCAATTTACGGCTCCGTAGCTCAGTGGATAGAGCGTCGGTTTCCTAAACCGTGCGTCGGAGGTTCGAGTCCTCTCGGGGCCGCTTAACAGCAACGCCCGCAGACCTTTAATAGCAAGGGTTTGCGGGCGTTTTGCATTTCTTCTGTGCAAAATCCGTACAAAATTATTTTGTTTCTGCAAAAGTGAGTGCCTTAACATTTGTGGGTGCGGGAGAATTCTTTCGGCGAAAAAATCTTTAAAAAATCCCATTATTTCCGTTTCCTTCTTATTTGTCAGAGAATCAGCCCATTTTCACTAAAATTCCCGCCACTGAGCTAAGCATGATCCGGATTCAGCGCCGTGATAAACATTTCGAAGAGAAATTGTGTGAAGAGAGCCAGCTGTATTGAGTAGAAAAAAGAGCAGGCCGAAACCTGCTCTTGCAGGCGTTCTTCTAAAAAAGATTTAACGAAAATAGGGGGGTATTTTTTGTTGTTAAACTTAAACACTTAATCGAAAACCTTTTTACGCCTGCATAACAAATTATAAGAAAATTGATTTATTTTGTCTAGATCTCCCATTTTTTTGGGAGACTTTTATTTTGTCAAATTTACAGCCCCCGCAAATTCGGGGGCTTTGAACTTTGCAGCAGACTCTAGGATGTAAAAGTATTTTACCCGGACTTCGATCATTTTACACACAATTTTTTACCTACGTAGGATTTGCTGTATAAGCAAAATCCCCAAATTTGGCATGGATGCTGACCGCTTTGGCAAAAATTTTTACAACAACTCCAGGGAAAAGCTAGCACTCGAAAACCGACTCAACGTATTAAGAAGACAAAATTACACATTTTCGCAAATGGATTCTTCTATACTTTGAGACAGGGCTTGCTGACAAATTGGGTACAAACTCAAAATCGGATTCGTTCAGCAAGCCCTCATGACTTCGCCTTTTAAAAAAAGTGCATAACGGAGGAAAATGGCGAGTTCAATGAATCAGCCCAAGCCGCATTGCTTTTACAGCGGCTTCCGTCCGGTTTCTAGCGTGAAGCCGCTTCATCAGGCTTGAGACATAATCCCGGACCGTATACTCGCTCAAATGCAGCATTTCCGCTGCTTCCGTCGTCGAGGCCCCGTCCGCCAAGAGCTGCAAAATATGGATTTCCCGGGCGGACAGCTGGACGAGTTCCGGCTGCTTTTCGTCCCACTGGTTCGCTTTTAAAAACTTGGCCAGCAGTTCACCTGCGCTCTGACCGAATTTCAACAGCGCCGTAAATGTGCTGCTGTCCACTTCAAAAAACTTCCCCGGCCCCTGGTCCAAAATGGCACCGCCAATTAACACCCCTTCTGACGGCACATAAATCGGGGCAACCACGACCGATTCCAGCTCAAACTCCTTCACATACTGCATCGGAAACTCTTCTGACGCTTTTGGGATATACAGCGGCTGGAAATGCTGTACCATATTTACCTGCTGCCCCTTCCCCAGCAATATTTTGGAAATGGAAGGGAAACGGTCGATCGTCTCCTTTATATTCCGGATTGCCGTATTGTTAAAATGGTAGCCGAACAGGCCGAATCCCGCGGCATCGCTCTGCGAATAACGGAACAGGGCACAGCGCTCAAACGGCAAATATTGTGCGTAACCAAAAGCGATGTTTTGGATCGCTTCATTTAAATCCTGGGAGCGCATAATCCATTCGTTAAATAAAATGACTGCATCTTTCCACTGGTCGCCCGCATATACTTTTCCGTTTCGTTCCTCCTCCATCTGCAACAAATGCATCGCATAGGTTAAAAACGGGATTGTGGCCGAAACATCCTGGTCGCTCATACAAAAAATCAACGTCTCGTTTTTCCACGGAACCGGAAACACATCCCGCCTTTCATCCGGTTTCCGGCGCGGCGTCCGCTTCAGCAGCGCTTCCGACAGCCAAAACCATGAAGGATCCGTCCGTTCAAACAGCCCGCTGTCAATCGCGTTCTCCTCCATCCCGATCACTTTCTTCAGCCGGTACCCCCCATCCACATGGCTGACCCTTGCAATCCACTCGATTCTGAGCTGCTCGGATTTGGTTAGCTGCTCACAAAATGAATCCATTTGAAAAGTTTCCTGTTTGGAAATGAGCAGCATTTCTTCGCAGATTTTCGAAAACAGGTACTGGACGGAAGGATGCAAATGAAAAGACCGGGTCGTGCTTTCTTTTATGGCTTTATGAACAGAGTTTTCAATCAGTGTTAAAATAAAGATGAGAACATGCGGTTCCGGCGGGCGGTGGAATTCCTTCACCCATTGCGACCGGATATCGTCAATCAGCGTCTCAACCGATTGCTGGCCGGAACGGAAAAAGGCGACAAAACAATTGAAAGCGAATTCAAAAGCATCCGCACTGCCTTTATGTGTTTCTCTCAAATACTGCAAAATTCCCGTACATTCCGCAATAATTTGCTGCTGGTGCGAGCGCAAAAGGTCCACTCCATGTTTCATGACCATGTCCATATGCGCATTTAACGACAGCGACACCTTTCTCCCTCCTTTGTCTAACCCCTTACCGGTCTTTTTTCCTATAATATTATCATAATCATGCCTGGTTGGCGCGCAAAAAAACATACCGGCTTTCCGACACGATATTTGTAGGCCATAAGCCATTGAATTCCCTACAATAATAGGAATATATTTTTTTGTCCAAAATGAATAAAATAAAGAAAAATGTAAGCGATATCATTTGGAAAGGAAGGGATTTTTCACCTAAATATTTTAGCGTACCATCTTTTTTAAATGATCAAGTTTTAAAGGGGAGGATTGTTACATGAACGAAGGGGCATTAGTCTTACAAGGACAAGGGAGAACTTCAAAAAAATGGTTTTTTACCGCTCTGCTTTCAGGCCTTATTTTTTTGGGGGGACTTTTAGCTGTACTCGGCATTAACGGGGTTGCCGTTGCAGCAACTGTCGGCGGCATTGGCAAATTCAATGTTTCATTCAAACAAATGCAAGGTACCGGGTTTAAATTATACGGGAGTTTATACGGGGATCCATCCAAAGGGGAGGACCATGTCAAACCGGTCTTTGTCAATGAAATTGATAAAGTGACGATCCAGGACTTGGTTATTTCAAAAGATGTTAAGATTCCGGTTCTTGGCGATTACCAGGTGAAAATTACGGCGGGCGACGGAAACACACCTGTACACCTTAATGGGCTGATTCAAAAAGCTGCGCTTGTCCAGGGGGATGCAGTCTTCACCAATATGAATATTTCGGAAAATTATGTCACTGCCGATGACCCTCAAGCTGCTTCAAAGGCTTTTACACAAGGGGCAGATACTTTAACGATCAAAAACGGCAGCCTGGATACACATTACCTATTCCAAAAAGTCGCAAATCTTCCGAACCTAAAAGTGCAGTTTGTCAAAAAATAGGCTTTTCTTCAAGGAGTGATCATAATGGGCAAGTTCCATATGTTCCGCATGAAATTTAGAAACTGGAGAAGAAGCCGGCCATTCTGGGGGGCAACGTTTACGTTGCTCTCCGGGATGATCATTTTATATGTGCCGGTCCAACTTCTTGAAATTGCAGCCGCGCCCGGAAGCATGGTGTCGATCGGCCTCATTTTCGGTGGCTTGATTTTTCTGATCGGCGGAATGGGTTATTTTTTCCCAAAATTTAATATGGTGTTCGGCATTTTGGCCATTTTTCTGTCTGTCCTTTCCATCATGGGGGCGATGGGCGGATTTTTCATTGGAACCCTGCTCGGTATAATCGGCGGGTCTTTATCTGTTTCATGGCGGGTAATCAGGCAGGAGGAAGTGCCGGCTGGTGTGGGCCCGATGGAAGAAATTGCCGCAGGGAGTGCAGAAGAAAGATAAAGACTATACACAGAAATGGTGAGGCAAGTGAAGAAAACAAAATCTTTCCTATTGACAGCCGCATTTATTGCATTTAATTTTTGCTTTTTTACAAACATTTCAGTGGCTGAATCCCCCGTAACAGACGGCTTCATCATTGAAGCAGACCGCGTGGAAGGCGCGATGCTTCCGCCCGGGATTACAGCAGGCGATACAGCGACAAAACAAAATCAGGTCATGCTCCGCCTGCAGTATGCGGATGTCACCATTTACGGCCTGAAAATCACAAAAGTGCTGCAAACGCCTGAGGGACCGGTGACGATCCATATGAATGCCCCCGGCCCGATTCAATTGAAAAATATGCGGGTCGATGCCACAAAGGTGAACTTTGGCGGCATTTACGTTCCGGAAAAAGCCGGACAGATCGGCATGAAAAACGTCCGCCTTGTTGCCCATCAACAGCTTGCTGACAATGCCGATCTGCCGGGTCTTAACCTATCGATGGAAACCGGCGCAGCCGATATTGACACTTCCGGTTCAGATGAGGAAACATTGCGAAAGCAGGCTGATCAGCTGACACAACTGCTGCAGGGCGGCACTCCTGAAAAAAACAAAGAAGAAAAAAACGACAAGTCTGATACGGCTGATAAAGCGAAGGATGGCACGCAGGATAAAGCGAAAACAGAAAAACAGGATACAGAAAAACATAACGATGCGAAAACGGATGGCAAGGTTACGGATCAAAATAAAAATAAGGAATCAGAAAACACAGATGATACAAAATTGGACAACACTGGCACAGAACCTGCTTCCGGTCAGAAAACGGAAAAGAATCGCACCACTACAAAGACTGCTCAGGATCAGAGCAGCACAGATCAAAATGTTCAACAAAAAGAAGGCAGCAGCGCCGGAAATTAGGGGCGCACTGCCTTCTTTCCCATTATTGGAATAATCCCCGGATCGCGTCAAAGATGTTTTGGAAAAAGTCTTTTACGCTTTGCCAAAAATCTTTGTCTCCGGCCGCTTTGTTGATCTTATCGCTCAGTTTGTCGGACAAGGAACTCAATTCGCTTTTGACCGAACCAAAATTGATGTTGAGCTTACGCATCTGGTCGAATAAATCATACAGCAGCTGGCGGTCGGAATCGCTCAAATTGATGTTTAAATCCTTCAATTTATCATCAACGATTTTTTCAATATCTTCTTTTGTTGCCGGATGCTGGTTTGCAATTTCCTGCTTAATTTCCGTAAGAAGCTGGGTCACTTGATCATTGCTTAACCCTTCCTTTTTCGCCAGATCCGTCGCGACACTCAGTTCCTGGCTGGCCACTTCCGTCCGGTCTGAATTAAGTTTATCTCCGGATTTATCCGAATTGTCGTAAGCTTTATAAATACCGACAAGCGCTGAATGTCCGGTTACTTTGAGCGGGGAAGCCACTCCCACTTCCGCATTTTTAATTCCAGCAGTGAGCAGCGCATTTTTATACATATCTGCCGTTACTTCTGTAATATTTTCCGGTGTTACAATATTCACCTGGATACCGCCGGAATCCGTTCTTGTAATTTTTGCGGATGAATACATGTTCGAATTGCGGTTGCCGTCAGGGATGTAATGGACAAGATCATCGCCGGTTACGGTAATCTCTTCGACATTGTTTGCATCATCCACGCCAAGTTCCTTTTCCACCTCTGCTTTTTGCGAGGCAGAAAGAGCCGCGCCTGTCGCAACGATCGGTTTCCCGTATTTTTCATCGATCACTGTACTGTTATCGCCGGACGCTTTTGCCACGCCGTTCATGGTGAACCCAAGCGCAATCATAGCGATGAACCAGATCCATCCCAATCTTTTTAGCATTCTTTTTTTCCTCCCTTTTTGAAATGTTGCGGGCTTGCCGCGCTGCCATTTCAAAAGCCTTCAAACCTGCTCATCATGATGCATCATTTCTATTATACACGATTGCACCTTCCGTTTTCCCTAAAAATATGATGAGAAAACCAGGGCCTAGTGTGGGGGAAATGCAACAATTTTAACATGTACGGAAAATTTATTTAGAGCGCCCCTATGTTAAGATAGGCGGCTAAATTTACGGGATTCCTTCACTTAGAACGCCTATGTTAAGATAGACACGATTTTTCTCCAGCTTCCTTAACATAGAACGTCCCAACGTTAAGATAGACACAATTTTTCATGCCCTTCCTTCACTTAGAACGCATCTACTTTAAGATAGACGTTGATTTTCACGTGCTTCCTTTACTTAGAGCGCCTCTATGTGAAGATAGACATGATTTTTCTCCAGCTTCCTTAACATAGAGCGCCCCTATGTGAAGATAGACGCAATTTTTCATGCCCTTCCTTCACTTAAAACGCATCTACTTTAAGATAGATGCAGACTTTCACGTTCTTCCTTAACATAGAAAACCTCTACGTTAAGATATGCCCCGCCGTCCTCTTCCTTCACTTCAATGCCCATGCCGCAACAAAGGCGGCATGGGCAAATTAGTTTCGACTATATAAAGTAAACTTGGACCCCAGCACGTTTTTTTGCAGCTCGGCGGTCATCCGAACAATATCCGGATCCGGTCTAACGATGGATTTTGCCTGTTGATTGTGGATGGCATATACCGGTTTCGCCTCCGATTGTGCCTGCGTCATCTCCCACTTCTCTCCCTTTTTTTCCAAAGTGAGACTGATCACGCCGAGATGACTCCCCCACTTGCCGGGCATTACTGCTGGCACGCCATTGATTGTCCCTTTCCGGATATCGACGCCGGGGACGCCGGCAAAAAATTCGCTTGGGAACACCCGATGCTGATGCCCAAACAGAATAGCATCGATCCCTTTTACCTCGCTTAATAAATAAACGGCATCGCCTGTATAAAACGGTTGTTTCGCAGCCGGATCCACACCACAATGGGCAAGCGCGATGATCAGGTCGGCTCCTTCCGCCTTCATTCGCGGGACAAACCAGGCAGCCGTATGCAGGATGTCCTTTGCTTTGACTTTGCCGCCAAGGCTCGGTTTTTCCCATTCAATGACTGAAGGCGTAACAAATCCGATGACCCCGATTTTCAGATGATGATGGTGCCCGCTCCGGTCTTCCACTTTTTTATCCAGAATCACATAGGGTTTGAAAAAATTTTGGTCATCTGTATCATTTTTTTCGAAATTATAGTATATATTGGCATTTACAAACGGAAACTTTGCTCCATTGATCGTCTGTTTCAAAAAATCAAGTCCGTAATGAAAATCATGATTGCCCACGGTCGCTGCGTCGTAATTTAAATGATTCATCACGCGGATAAACGGATGAATTTCCCCCTTTTTTAACGGTCGACGGGCAACATAAGCAGCCATTTCGTTCCCTTCAAGTAAGTCCCCATCATCAAACAGCATCGTATTTTTTGCCGTCTTCCTCTCCGCTGCAATGAGTGAAGCCGTAAGAGCAAGGCCATAAGTCTCCGCCTCAGTGCGAGCGGCATAATCATAATTCAGCATATAGCCGTGCAAATCCGATGTCTCCAGCAAACGCAAGTCGACAGTGGCCCGTTTCGATTGAAACCAAAAAGCCGCATCCGCATGTTCCGTCCGGGGAAAAAGAGCGAGGGACAGTACCGCTACCCACAGTAGCATTTTTTTGTCCATCTTTATCCCTCCAAAAAATCAATACATGCTGCTGTGAATAGTTTGTGCCCTAGGGCGCTCATTATTTCAGTCCAACCGGTAACAATCCTTGGAAAGAGAGGCACAATTTTTCCCGACAAAAATCTGTATCGCTCCAAAATCAAAGCCGATCAGGGTAAACATTGCTTCTGGCGACACATCAAGAAGGAGTTCAACTTATATGGATGAAGTTTTCACACCGAGTCCGAGCGCCAATTTGCATGATGACTCCAGTAGGCAACAGAGCTAGCATAATTTGATGGAAATGTAAAAAACTACCGACGTTCTTTACTCGCAAACAAAAAAGGCGCGCTGCCTCTATTCCGGCAGTGCACCTTTTTTAACTTCATCGCTCATCTTAAGATTCCGTTACATATTTGTGATCTTTGGAATCGTGCCCGCCGCCGCTGATTTCGGCAAGGTACGCTTCTGCTTTTTCTTTATCATATTTTCCTTCCCATTTTGACACAATAATGGTTGCAAGCGTATTGCCAACGACATTGCAGGCTGTTCTTGCCATATCCAGAATACGGTCAATGCCGGCAATAAATGCTAAGCCTTCAAGCGGAATCCCGACCGTCCCCAGCGTCGCTAAAAGCACAACGAATGAAACTCCTGGAACACCGGCGATGCCTTTTGACGTAACCATCAGCACAAGCACCAGCGAAATTTGCGCACCGATGGACATGTGAATCCCGTACATTTGCGCAATAAACAGCGCCGCCAGCGACTGGTACAAGGTCGAGCCGTCCAGGTTGAATGAGTACCCGGTCGGAATCACCAGTGTAGTGATCGATTTCGGGCAACCGAATTTTTCCATTTTCTCCATGAGCCTTGGCAGCACCGCTTCCGAGCTTGCAGTGGAATAAGCAAGGATCAATTCGTCTTTCAGGATTTTGAAGAGATTGAAAATATTTACACGGAAAAGCCAGGCAATCAGGCCAAGCACGACAACCACAAAGAAAATAATCGTGCCGTAAACCGTGAAAACAAGTTTGCTTAGCGGAATCAATGACTTGAGGCCGAATTGTGTAACGGTTACACCAATCAGGCCGAATACACCAATTGGAGCCACTTTCATGACCAAATTAGTGACATAAAACATTGCTTCACTGACACCCTGGAAAAAGCGGAGCACCGGTTTTCCTTTTTCCCCGATGGCTGCCACCCCAATCCCGAACATGACAGAGAAGAAAATGATCGGAAGCATATTCCCTTGTGAAAGGGATTCAAACAAGTTCGTCGGCACGATACTTAAAATCGTATCGACTATGCCATTGTGTTGCGTCTCTTTTGTTGTTTCCACATAGCTGCTGATCGATGTTTTTGCCAATGAGCCCATATCCACCCCTGTCCCCGGATGAAACAAGTTTCCGGCCAGCAGTCCTACTACAATCGCGATGGTCGTGACAATTTCAAAATAAATCAATGCTTTCAGGCCAAGCTTTCCAACCTGTTTCATATCGCCTGCGCCGGCAACACCGACAATCAAGCTTGAAACGACAATCGGAATCACAATCATTTTAATCAAGCGCAAAAAGAAGTCGCCAAACGGCTGGAGAATATGGGCCACGGTGTCATTGCCGTGGAAAATGCCGCCAATCGCAATACCTAGTATCAGGCCGATAAAAATCTGCCAGGCTAAGCTCACTCTTTTCATGAAGTTTCCCTCCCAGATGCCAATATTTTTCAAAAAGCGCAGTACGCAAGCTGCATACCGGATTGTTTGTAAAACTCAAATCGCAAGTCCTGCCAGTTTCCGGCTTTACCCCGAAAACCAAATTTGTGAATTAAAAAAACCACGAAAGAGAGAAATTCCTTCGCAGCATTTTTGCTTAAAAGGCGTGTCCAAAAAACACACACAGTTCTCTCCAGACGCTTACGAGGTTAGCTGACGGATTAGGGAATAAAGAGTTTCCCTACCTTTCATTGAAAGGTTTCACCCCTGGTGCATAAAACACCTGTTGGTTCCCCCGTTTACATAAACATGTAATTGAGCGATGATATGAAGTTTTTAAAAAATAAAAAAACAACTCATCCTTCTTCAATGTTTTAGCGTCCTTTGTCATTATATAATATTTTAATATAATATAGCAAATAAATTTTTTATAGGGAGGGCTCGGACGCAATCGTGTTGCATATCCGGCAATTCGGTATGGGTAAAACTTTACTTGAAGGGGCGAATGAGTGAAAAAATGGGCAGACACTCTATCACCTAAATGTACACAGCTAAATGAACATCTAGAGAGTATTCTTCTCATGGATTATGAAAGGAGTCTTATTGACCGGAAATAGCATTCCCCGCCTCAATTTGTTAAAATAAAACCAGTTGATACTTTGTGAAAAGAGGTACATTATGACACTTTTTTATTTTGTACGCCATGGCCAGACAGAATGGAAT
>NZ_JARTJQ010000057.1:0-20031 GCF_036225245.1 Weizmannia sp. CD-2023 | reverse complement strand
TGATGTAAAAAAAGGTTTTTTTGAAGTTATCCACAATTTTAAAAAAGAAATTTGCAAATTCGGCTCTTTTTGGCTTTGAAAGCAGAAAAAATAGATGGAAAAATTTTCTAAATGTGGATAAGTCATTTTATCATAAAACATCTAAAAATTGATGAATTTACTCTTCAGAGCTGAATCCCAAAAGCTTGGTGTTTCTTTTTTAAAGTTTAAATAAGACGACTTTTCATAAATTTTCATATATAGCTCCTGCCGTAAATCATCTCTTTCTTGTGGATCCGTTTGATAAAGAGATTTTTCGACAGTTTTTTCAAATTTTTTTAAGAAGTCGTTTTCGGAGTATTCATTGTTTTTTGTATTCATAGTTCTCACCCACCATTATTTTTCTTAATTTTTTTATTGCTTTTCTGTGGATATTGGATACGTTCTGCGGGGTTGATTTTATAATATCTGCAATTTCTTTCGTTGTGAGTCCTCTCGCATAAATCAATTCCAAAATCCTGTACTGGGTTTCAGTTAAGGATTTTAAAGCATTATACAGTTTTTCGTCACTAATTGCTTCTTTGAGTGTTTTCTCGTATATGATGTTTTCATTTACTTTTTCGTCAGGAATCAGAGACAACAATGTTTCTGCTTCTTCATTACCAGATTCCAATGGTGTCTCAAGAGTAAGGCTATATTTGTCTCTTGCCTTTCTTAATCTTTTGTCAAAGTCAATTGCATATTGTTTGATGAGCCTGTGGTAATAAGCGACCATGCGCACTTTTTCATAGTACGAACTGAACTTTTCTTCAACTTTAGTTTTGTTTTCTTTGGTTGGAGATAAAACTGCTTTTTGAAACAAGCGAAAGTTCTCTTCGTTTTCTAAGAACCCTTTAATTAATGGATTTTTTAACACCCTGCTTGTATTTAACAAATCTTTAACCTTAGGATCACATTTGTTGAAGAACACAGCAACCTACCCCCCTGTGTAAATATCTTATTATATAAAGTGAATGGGATACTACAATTATAAACCAAAAAACGAACATACGTTTATTTTTTTAATAAATAAGATTATTTTTATCAAGGGTATAAAGATGGGACTATGGGGGGCAAGTTAGTGCCTGCAATTGCGTTCTAATAGGTTCTTAAGAATGGTGACCCTAAGACAGACGTAAAAGAGCCCAGTCTGTCCTTCACAACGGGGATGAAAGACAAAAAGAGAATCCCCGTCCCCCAAAATGTCCTTCATAACAGGGATGAAGGACAAAAGGAGAATCCCTCGCGTCCCAAATGTCTTTCATAACACGTATGAAGGACAAAATAAGGAATTCCGCCCCCCAAAATGTCCTTCACAGCAGGGATGAAAGACAAAAGGAGAATCGCCGGCGTTCCAAATGTCCTTCATAGCAGGAATGAAAGACAAAAGGAGAAGTCCCGCCTCCCCAAATGTTCTTCATAACGGGGATGAGGGACAAAAGGAGAATCCCCCGCGTCCCAAAATGTCCTTCATAACAAGGATGAAGGACAAAAGGGGAATCCCTCGCGTCCCAAATGTCTTTCATAACAGGGATGAAGGACAAAAGGAGAGTCTCCCGCGTCCCAAATGTCTTTCATAACACGGATGAAGGACAAAAGGAGAATCCTCGGCGTCCCAAATGTCCTTCACAGCAGGAATGAAGGACAAAAAGAGAATCCCTCGCGTCCCAAATGTCTTTCATAACACGGATGAAAGACAAACGTAGTATCCCTCGCCCCCCAAAATGTCTTTCACAACAGGGATAAAGAAAAAAGGGATAGCCCGCCGCGCAAATGTCTTTCATAACAGAAAAAGAACAAAGCGGGAGCCATCCCTATCCTTTTGTAAATCTGTCTTCAACCCTCTTATACAAACAAAATCACGACAAAATAAACGGCCATGGCGGCGAGGCCGATTGGGAGGCCGAACCGGGCCCATTCCCGGCTTGTGATCCGGAGTTTTCCGGCGGAGATAATATTCGGGATATTGCCGGGTACAAGCATGCCTCCGCTGATCAGCAGTCCGAGCAAAATGGCCTGTACCGTTTTGTCCGCCATTTTCGGGCTGATTTCTGCTGCTGCCAGTGTCGCATTGTCCAGCACGGCTGAAATCATATTGATCCAGTACAAAATAAACGGGCTCAAATCGAGCAGGAAGCGGTTAATGAGCGGTTCAAACCCTGCGCCGAGCAGGGTCAGCCCCATCACAAACAAGTAAATTTTCACTGTCCGCCCCGCAATTTCCACATACGACTCTCGTTTATGCGCCGTTTTCAGCCCGATCGCCGACTGTTCGGGTTTGATCACAATGGCAGCCAGAATGCCGAAAATCACAACTGCCGAAATGACTTCCGGCCCGATCAGGCGAAGCAAATAGAAAAAGTCCTCCCCCAGCTTGCTGATCGCAAGGGTGGAGAGCGGTTCGCCGATCGGCGTCAGTGCGGCGCCGAGCCCGATGGAAAAGCAGGAGTAGACGACGAGCTGTGTTTCCGATTTCCGGTCAAGCCGCAGCACGCTGACAATCACGACTAAAATTAAAGCGGCAATAATGGCCGTGATGACACTCGAAAGCAACCCGAGAATGATTACCGTCAAGGCAGCCAGAAGCGGAAACGGTATCCCCCGGTTAATGGCGGAAATTACTTTTTCAAGCGGCCGCTCCAGCCAGCGGAACAACAGGCCGGCTACAAATACGGCAATGGTGATGTTAACCGGGTCTTCCAAAGCCTTTCTCAACAGAGGCTTGTCTAGGACACCGCCGGCAATGGCCGCAGCCCATCCCATGATAAACAAAAATATTTCCAAATTGCGCTCGACAAATGGCACAAAAAAAGGCAATAACAAGACGAGCGCCAGGATGATGATCAAAGCGGAAATCATCGGCTCAACCCTTTCTGTAAAAAAACTTATATAAAATGAACTTAAGTTTTTACATCAAGCCCGAGCATCCATTTGCATGAGAACTACTTTTTTGCGGCAGGCAATAGAACGGCAATATTTTGTCCATTTTATATAGTTTTATTTTACCATAAAAGACATTTTCACTTCGTTTCACACCACAGCCTCCCATTTTTTTCCACCCCGTTACCCCTTCACGTAAAATTTTACACATACGGGCCATGCACATTTCCGGGCATGCGCCTATATACTAATACAGCCGGTAAGAAAAATGGCACGGCAAAGCGGCTTTTATGGGCTGCAGGAAGAAGAGAAATTCAGGAAGGGTGAGCCGGAATGTGCGGAATAACCGGATGGGTCGATTTTCAAAAAGACTTGCGGAGTGAACTGGAAACGGTCAAAAAAATGACAGAGACGTTGACCAAACGGGGACCGGATGATACGAATTACTGGCTTTCGCCGCATGCGGCATTCGGCCATAAACGGCTCGTCGTTGTTGACCCTTTATGCGGCGTGCAGCCGATGACGCGACAAAAGGACGGAAAGATGTATACAATTTGCTATAACGGCGAATTGTACAATACGGAAGATTTGCGCGCGGAGCTTTTGAAAAAAGGCTATACTTATCAAGGCCACTCGGATACGGAAGTGCTTTTAACCGCTTATATCGAGTGGGGAGAGGCATGTGTGGACCGCCTAAACGGCATTTTTGCGTTTGCGGTCTGGGACGGGAACAAGGAACAGGTATTTGCAGCACGCGACCGCCTTGGGGTAAAACCATTTTTTTACAAAGCACACGGAAGCGGGCTTTTGTTCGGCTCGGAAGTAAAAGCGATGCTCGCTCACCCGGATGTAAAAGCGGAAGTGGATGAGGCGGGGCTTGCCGAAATATGGGGGATCGGGCCGTCGAGAACACCGGGGACGGGAATATTTCGCGGCATGGCGGAACTGCGCCCGGCACATGCGCTGAAGATGGATCGTAACGGATTAAAAGTGTGGCGGTACTGGAACGTGAAAAGCGCGCCGCATACGGAGGCAGCAGAGGAAACGGCGGAAACGATCCGTTCGCTCATTCAGGATGCGGTTGTCCGCCAGCTTGTCTCGGATGTCCCGGTTTGCACGTTTTTATCCGGCGGCGTCGATTCAAGCGCCATTACCGCCATTGCTGCAGGCCATTTTCAAAGGGAAGGAAAAGGGCGGCTGCATACTTTTTCCATTGATTACGAAGGGAACGACCGATACTTCAAAGCGAATGATTTTCAGCCGGATGCTGACGGGGTATTTATCCGCAAGATGTCAGAAGCATTTGATACAGTCCACCATCATTGCGTGATCACGCAGGAAGAACTGGCCGAATCTTTAAAAGCGGCTGTTCTCGCCCGGGATGTGCCGGGAATGGCGGATGTTGACTCATCGCTGCTCTGGTTTTGCCGCGAGATCAAAAAGGATTTTACCGTCAGCCTTTCGGGTGAGTGCGCGGATGAAATTTTCGGCGGGTATCCGTGGTTCCGGCGCGAAGATGATTTGAACCGTGAAGGCTTCCCGTGGATGCGGTCCCTCGATGAACGGATCGGCCTGTTAAAAGAAGGCTGGCAGGAAAAATTGCAGTTAAAAGATTACGTGATGTCGAAATATGAAGCGTCTGTCGCGGAAACGCCGCTTTTAGATGGCGAAACCGATTTGGAAAAAAAGCGTCGCCAGCTGTTTTACATCAATATGCTTTGGTTTATGGCAACACTCCTTGATCGGAAAGACCGGATGAGCATGGGGGCGAGCCTCGAGGTGCGCGTACCGTTTGCCGATCACCGGATTGTGGAGTACGTCTGGAATATACCGTGGGAGATGAAGATGTACGGCGGCAGGGAAAAGGGCATTTTGCGGAAAGCACTGGAAGGCATTTTGCCGGAAGAGATTTTATACCGGAAAAAAAGCCCGTATCCGAAAACGCACCATCCGGCTTACACGGCAGCAGTGAAGCGGTGGCTCGGTGAAGTTTTGGAACAGAAAGATTCCATTTTGTATGAATTTCTGCATCGCGATCAATTAATGGAGCTGATGGAGACAGATGGGAAAGCATTCCGGACACCGTGGTTCGGACAGCTGATGACGGGCCCGCAGCTGCTTGCCTACCTCGCCCAGATCCATTACTGGTTTGAAACATACAGGATTGACATTAAGGCTTAGCCGGCTGCCTCAAGCCGGTTTTTTTGGATTTCAGACGCATTTCGCATTGTCTCAAACATCACTACGGCTATTATGTAGACACCTTTCACCTGCCTTTCAGAAGTATTTCGCAGTGCCTCAAAACCCGCCCCTTTTTTGAACCCGCGCCCCTATTTTTCACTTTCTTTTTTCATGGCTTCTTCCGGTTGCGGCACGGCAGGCGGGATCCCGCGGCCGAATAAATTCTTTGTAAACCGGATCCACTCTTTTACCGCAAAAGAAAGGTATTGGTGTTTCGGCCAGATGATTGCCAGATTCCACGGGAGGACAGGTTCTTCCAGATGAATGATTTTGACGCGTTCCGGGTTAAACGCATGGCATATTGTACTTGGCAGCAGGGCAACGCCGAGATTGGACGCTACCAATTCACAGATGAGGTCCCACTGGGTGCTTTCGTAAATAATGTTCGGCATAAACCCGAGCTTCAAGCATTCCTTTATAATCTGGTCGTGAAGGGCAAAATCTCTATGGAAAAAAATGAATTCCTCCTCTTTCAGCTGTTTCAGCCGGACGCTTGAGCAGCCTGCAAGCCGGTGGGAAGGGTGCACAAGCAGCACAAGCCGGTCATGGACAAACGAAAAATGCCCGAACACCTCATCATCAACCGGCATCACGACGGCGCCGAGATCCAATGTCCCATTTTCAACATCATGTACCACTTTTCTTGTAACATCTTCCACGAGCTGGATTTTAATGTCCGGGTAGGCATGATGAAATTCATCAATGACCCGGGGAAAATAGCGCGACCCGATCATTGGCGGCAGCCCGATCCGGATTTTGCCTTTTTTCAGGCCGGCCACATCATTGATCGCATCTGTCAGCTGCCGAAAAGCTTTCAGCGTTTTTTGCGCCTGCTGAAAAACGGCCTGTCCGGCATCGGTGAGGACGATTTTTTTCCCGGCGCGGTTAAACAAGGGGACGCCGAGTTCTTCTTCAAAGCTTTTTATCATTTTGCTGATTGTCGGCTGCGATACATAACATTCCCGGGCGGCTTTCGTGAAGCTGCCGTGAGTGGCAACGGAAACAAAGTACTGGAGATGCTGGATATCCAACTGGAACCCTCCTTGTATAGATAAAAGGCATTTTTACCATTCTATATATTCATTTTACCTATTATCGCCGGCGCGGTAAACTAGTTATAGAAGGTGAAAATATTGAAAAAAATCCTGATCGGAATGTTACAGATTGTCGGTTTGTATCTGTTCGCTGAAGTCATGGGCGCAGCTGCAAAACTGTTGCACATCCCGCTGCCGGGCAGCATGCTGGCAATGATTGCCCTCTTTCTCCTGCTGCAATTCGGTATCGTAAAAATGGGCTGGATTGAAATCGGGGCTAATTTCCTGATGGCGGAGCTGCTGTTGTTTTTTATCCCGTCAGCAGTCGGCATGGTGAAGTATAGAAACCTGCTTGTCCATAACGGCCCGGAAATCTTGGTGGTGATCTTGATCAGCCTGATTGCCGCGATGGCCTGTTCGGGATGGCTTGCGGACAAAATTGCAAATCGAAGGAGCGTGAGAATGCGTGATCGTTAAAATCGTGTGCCTGCTGTTAACGGTTGGAAGTTACTGGATTTTCAAAAAACTGTACGGGAAATACAAAAAAATCTTTGTTTCCCCACTACTTGTCACGCCGGTATTATTAGGCGCCTTTTTACTCGGGGAAGATATACCGTACCGGGACTACCAGAAAGGCACCTCTGTTTTAACGGATTTGCTGCAGCCGGCCATTGTTGCTTTTGCTGTGCCGCTTTACCGCCATTTTAAAATCGTCCGCCAATATGCGGTTGAAATTTTAATCGGCATCGGGGCGGGATGGCTGATGGCAGTATTCCTTTCCTCGGCCATCGCCACGCTTTTTCATTTCAGCAAAAGCCTGGAGCACAGTATCATCCCGTTTACGATCACAACCCCGATTGCAATGGGCGTATCTGAAAAAATCGGCGGCGTGCCGTCTGTTACGGCTGTCTTTGTGATTTTGAACGCAATTATCGGCTCTGTGATGGCTCCGTGGCTGATCAAGCATTTGCGCATTAAAAACGAAATTGCCCACGGCATCCTGCTTGGAACGCATGCGAACGGGATCGGCACTTCTAAAGCATTCGAACTCAGTGCCCGGTCAGGCGCCATTTCCAGCGTCAGCATGATTATCGTTGCGGCTATTTCCATTTTTGTTACGCCGTGGATGGTATCCCATATCATTCATTAATCTAAAACGCCGCATATTCTTCCTTTTTCAATGCAAAATATAGCTGTAAAAAAGGAAAGGAGCGTGCAAATGGGCAGGCAAAAATACGGAAACCAAAATGCTGAGCGGAATAAAAATGCCAAGCTTGGAAATGAGATTGCAGAAGAACTCGTGGAATTCTCCACGGGCAGAAAAGATGAAATCGACCAGAAAAAGAAAAAAGGTGTGCGTAAATAAAGGAAAGCTGGCCTCGCCCCATGCAGGCCGGCTTTTTGTTATGATGGAAAATCCGCTCCGAAACCGGTACACTTATAGTAACAGGCTTTTAGAGGAAGTGGTGAATTTGGGAAAAACGGCAAAAACAAACGCGATGCGGCTGCTTGATGCGCAGCAAATCCCGTACGGCATGCTGTCGTATGAGGTGAAGGACGGGAAAATCGACGGCATCTCCGTTGCGGGAAAAATCGGAAAACCGCTTGAAGCCGTTTATAAAACGCTGGTCACGCAGGGTCACAGCGGCGAACTTTATGTGTTTGTCATCCCGGTTGCGGCAGAACTCGACCTGAAAAAAGCCGCAAAAGCAGCGGGCGAGAAAAAGATCGAAATGGTCCATGTGAAAGATATCCAAAAATATACTGGCTATATCCGCGGCGGCTGTTCCCCGATCGGCATGAAGAAGCACTATGTGACATTTGTCGATGAGAGTGCAGCAACGCTTGATGAAGTGATCGTAAGCGCGGGGCGGATCGGCACGCAAATTGTTTTGGCGCCTGGTGATCTTTTAAAAGCCGCCGACGCAAACTATGCTGATTTAATACATTGAAAAGGATCCGTGCCAAAGACGGTGAGATTTTTCAGATGCGTGACATGTTCCATCATTTTCTGTAAGGGGGAGCAACATGGATAAACGGGAAGTAGAGTACCAAATTGCCGATTTGAAAGCGGATTATGTCCGCCTGCAGCAAGATTTGGAGAAATTGGAGTATGTAAAGGGCAACCTTCACCCGCTTGAAAAACAGCTCGCGGAGATTGAACAGGCATTAAAGAAACTGTATCAGCAATTGGACCGCTTTTAATCTTTTGCTTGCAAAGAAGAGGGCAGATTGCTTTTTCACCGGATCGCTTCAACTTTAATAAGGACTTGCTGAACGAATCCGACTCTGAGTTTGTACCCAATTTGTCAACAAGATTTGTCTAAAAATATAGAAGAATCCATCTTTGAAAATGCGATTCTGTCTGCTCTATACTTTGAACCAGTTTTCAAGTGCAAGATTAAATTTTTGCCAAGTCTAGGAATTTTGCTTATTCTCAGCAAGCCCTATGTGAAGGAAGCGAGGAAAATGGACGGTCTTTCTTCACATAGGGCGCGTCTACGTTAAGGAAGCACGAAAAAACGAGGGTCCTCCTTCACATAGAGCCCGTCTACGTTAAGGAAGCGTGGAAAAATGACGTTGTTCCTTTACATAGAGGGCGTCTACGTTAAGGAAGCACGAAAAAACGAGGGTCTTCCTTCACATAGAGCCCGTCTACGTTAAGAAAGTGCGGAAAAATAACGTTGTTCCTTTACATAGAGGCTGTCTACGTTAAGGAAACACGAAAAAACGAAGGTCTTTCTTCACATAGAGGGCGTCTACGTTAAAAAAGCGCGGAAAAACGAGGGTCTTCCTTCACATAGAACCCGTCTATGTTAAGGAAGCACGAAAAAACGAAGGCCTTCCTTCACATAGGGCGCGTCTATGTTAAGGAAGCGAAGAAAAATGAAGGCCTTCCTTCATATAGGGTGCGTTTGAAGTGCAAGCTTTTCCCTGTATTTTTTATAAAACCCTTGCATTCAATTTAAGCAAAAGCCGTGAGCATCCTTGCCAAATCTAGAAATTTTGCTTATTCAGCAAGCCCTAATCAAACTTGAAGAACCGGTTCCGGCAACAAATGGAAAGCGGTTTCTTCGGACTAAATAAAAAAGCAGCGAATGCTGCTTTTACGCAGGTTTCGCCGTTTTTTCTATTTTTTTGCATGCCAAAGAAAGTCCGCGACAAGCTGGTCTACACGTCTATTCTCATGAAGGCTGCTGTGTTGCGCGTTTTTGCCGTAAACAATTTTAGACGTGTACTGCTTTTTCGGCACGATGAACCTGCTGAAGAGCGCGCTGTCCAGGGATACAAGGGAATCCCCCGATGCCGGCTTATTCACAACGCCTGCAATGGCAAGCACCTGAATATGCGGGTTGAACCGGCTTTTGTTGGCATACAAAGCTTTGAGCGCAACGGAACCCGGAAGCAGGTCGCGCGCCGCATCGCCGGTATTATTCGGATTTTGCTTAAAAACACGAGTCAGCACGCCTTCATAAGGGCTGCCAATCGTGACAAGCTTTTGAATGTCCGGATATTGCCGCCTGCCGGAAGTGTCTTCAATATATTTTGTGCAAATCAAACCGCCCATCGAATGCCCGACGAGATTGGCTTCTTTCACATCGTATTTCGTATAAAGAATGTGCATGGTTTTTTCAAGCCAGCCGGTCGTTTGCCGGAAACTTGCACGGTTATCGGAAAAAATGACCTGGATCATCGGATGCCGGGCCCGGTTGGAAATTTCCCCATTGACCACAATCATCCCGTCTTTTGTAACGCGAATCACCATTGCTTTTTCAGCGGTTCCGCTTTTTTCCAGCCGACCGAGCATCCCATTAAACGATCGGGCCGTTCCTTTATAGCCGTGTACGAACACAGTCGGAACGGGTTTTTGTGCCGGCGGGGCCGCAGCGGCATTGCTTTTGTCCGTACGATAGGAAAACCATACAGTTGAAAGGCTGAGCATAAGAAACAAACAAATCATGGCCAGAATCGCATTCCGACGCTGGATATATGGCATGCTAACACCCCTTGATGGAAGTCATGGTGTAACTTTCCTGCGAAATGATGTTTATTTTATCATACAAAGTAGCGAAAGGGAATAGGGAGAAAGCGGTTGTAACAGAATTTTTCCGATGCCATTGACGGAGAAAAAGTTTCATTCTATGATGTTGGAAAGCGCTGTTTTCTTTACTGGTGAATAGGCAGGCGTAAAGGCGGGAAAACGCCTGTTGCCTCGCGTATACCAATGATGGTTATAAATGGAGGAAAAGTTGTGGATTCAATACTTGAACGAATTCAAAAGGAAATGCATCACTTTACGGGCACAGAGAAGAAAATTGGCACATATATTTTGGAACATCCCGAAATGGTTCCGACAATGACCACAAAGGATTTATCGGAAAAAACCAGTGTAAGCGAGTCGAGCGTTGTCCGGTTTTGCAAAACGATCGGCATTGCGAGCTTTAAGACGTTTAAGCTGGAGCTTGTGAAAAATTTAACTTTAACCGAAAGTCATATGACAGACTTTTCAATTTTGCAACAAAAAGATTCTCCTTATGATTTATTCCAAAAAGTTACGTATGGGAATAAGAAGGCGATAGAATCGTGTGTTTCTTCCCTTGACAGGAGAGAACTGGAAAAAGCCGCCAACGTGCTTGAAAATGCTAGAAAAGTGGTGTTTTTTGGTGTCGGCGGGTCGGTAACTGCCGCTGTCGATGCATGCTATAAATTTACAAGGCTGGGGTGCCAGTCCATTTTTTCCCAAGATTATCATTATCTAATCTCCCTAATCCCTTACATGAATAAGATGGATGTGTTTGTGGCGCTCAGCGTTTCCGGGCGGACGAAGGATGTGCTCGAACTCGCTGATTTTGCGAAAAGGAAAGGGGCAAAAGTGATTGCCATCACGAATATGGAGAAATCTCCATTGTATAAACAAGCGGATATCAGGCTTTGTACGCCGATATCCGAGGAAGATTTCCGGATCGGAACAACGTCTTCGCGAATGGCGCAGCTGAATATCATTGATGCGCTTTATTTAAGTGTTTTTCAGCGCAAAGGGGAAGACATTTTGAAGTATTACAATGAAACGAGAAACGAATACCTTAGGTTGAGAAGATAACCGGCATTTTGTAAAGGCCCGTACACAGGATTTATATCTTTCTTTTACAAATTCAACATACTTCCTTCAAAATCCTTTTTTACAATGGAGGTGTAAGCACAAAACGAAAAGGGGAGGAAGAACATTGGGTAAAAAGAACCGTATAATGAAAGCGGCAATTGCCTTGTCTGCAGTGGCGACATTGGGGGTATACGGCATTACAGATGCAAAAGCTTACAAGCCTTCGAAGCACACCGGTCATGTAGCTTCCGCGAAGGCGAAGAATGTGATTCTGTTTGTCGGGGATGGTATGGGGGCTGCGCAGCGGGATGCGATCCGCCTTGCTTCAACCGGCCTGAGCGGGGACCTTGAGATGAACAAAATGCCGTATGCGGGGGTCGTACATACAAGCTCCACCTCCGTGGTGACCGATTCGGCTGCAGCTGCGACCGCTATGGCATCAGGCGTCAAAACGTATAACGGGGCAATCGGTGTTGATGCCAACAAAGTAAGCAAAAAGACCGTTCTTGAAGAAGCAAAGCAAGCCGGCAAAGCAACAGGATTGGTCACAACAAGCCAAATCACAGATGCAACGCCTGCCGCTTTCGGTGCCCATGTCAAAAACCGTTCCGAACAGAGCAAAATTGCAAAGCAATACTTGGAAAACAGCAAAGTGGACGTGCTGCTCGGCGGCGGGGAAGATTACTGGTACCCGAAAGGCTCACAGGGCGCTTATGAAGACCATCCGGCAAAAGATCCTTCCGAAGCAAGCAAAGGCACGGAAGGAAATCTTGTCAGCAAAGCGAAACGGCTCGGTTACCAGTATGTGACAAATGCTTCCGGGTTGAAAAAGGCAGGCGGGAATAAGCTTTTAGGCCTTTTTGCCAATGAAGAAATGTTTGAACAGCGAGAGGAGGGCCATGGCGACCAGTATGACCCGGTTGTTTCGCTTCCGCAAATGACGGAAAAAGCAATCAGCACGCTGTCAAAAAATAAAAAAGGCTTTTTCCTGATGGTTGAAGAAGAAGCGATCGATGAAATGGCCCATGAAAATAATGCCTCCCAGCTGATCAAGGCGGGCCGGCAACTGGATAATGCCGTTAAAGCGGCAAAAGATTATGCGAAAAAGCACCCGGATACACTTGTGCTTGTCCTGGCCGACCATGACTGCGGCGGCATGACGGTTGAAAACGTCGAGCACAGCGACGAATCCGGGGACGGCATTTCAAAAGAAGACGGACCGTTCCAGGTGGCGGGTTCCAGCGAGCAATTTGTCGTGGACTGGACAACTTCTGGCCATACGGCAGCCGACATTCCGCTTACGGCGACAGGAAGCGGCGCATCGTTGTTTGAAGGTACTTATGAAAACACATATATTCATGATGCGTTGCTGAGAGCGATGGGGTTGAAAAAATAATATATAGCGGGCCGGACAACTGCCGGGGTGGTTTTCTTCGTATACCGCCCCGGCAAAATCTGTTATAATAGAGGCAAATTTTGCGGAAAGGATGGGAGCCTTGTGGCAGCAATGGATAAAGCCAGACAGGTTTTAAAACAATATTATGGCTATGACCATTTTCGCCGCGGGCAGGAAGCCATTATCAGCCAGATCATGGATGGCAAGGATACATTGGGCATGATGCCGACCGGCGGGGGAAAGTCGGTTTGCTACCAGGTGCCGGCCATGCTTTTACCAGGGGTCACGCTTGTCATTTCGCCGCTGATTTCCTTGATGAAAGACCAGGTGGATACACTGGAAAACATCGGGATACCGGCAACATATGTGAACAGCTCCCTGAATCCGGCAGAAATCGATGAGCGGCTTGCGGCTGCATCAACAGGCGCATACAAATTAATCTATCTCGCACCGGAACGGCTCGAATTTCCTCCTTTTTTACATCTTCTCGAAAACATCAATGTCTCCCTTATTGCTGTTGATGAAGCGCATTGTATCTCACAATGGGGTCACGACTTCCGCCCAAGCTACCGTTTAATCGAAAAATTGATTTCCCAATTCAAGCCAAAGCCGGTGACGCTTGCTTTAACCGCTACCGCAACGCCGCAGGTAAAGGAAGACATTTGCCGGCTGCTTATGATTCCGGAAGAAAACACGGTGGCGACAGGTTTTGCCCGTGAGAACCTGCATTTTCAGGTGGTGAAAGGCCAGAACCGCGATGCCTTTGTACTGGACTACATCCTGAAAAATGCAAACCAGTCCGGGATACTTTACACGGCAACGAGAAAAGAGACCGAACGCATTTACAATTTTCTTGTTAAAAATGGCATTCGTGCGGGAAAATATCATGCAGGGATGAAAGAAGCGGAGCGCGACAGCTTTCAGGACCGGTTTTTATACGATGATATTTCCGTCATGGTCGCCACTTCCGCGTTCGGAATGGGGATTGATAAAAGCAATGTGCGGTTTGTCATCCACTATAATTTGCCGAAAAATATGGAGGCGTATTACCAGGAAGCAGGACGGGCCGGGCGCGACGGGGAAGAAAGCGACTGTATTTTGCTGTTTGCTCCCCAGGATATCCATACGCAAACTTTTTTAATCGAGAAGTCAGTAAACGAAGACAGAAAACCGGGCGAGTATGCCAAGTTGCGAAAAATGCTGGACTACTGCCATACGGAAGGCTGTTTTCAACAGTTCATTTTGCATTATTTCGGCGAAGAAGAGGCACAGCCATGTGGTAAATGTGGCAACTGCCTGGATACCCGCGCAAAAACAGACGTGACAAAAGAAGCGCAAATGGTTTTTTCCTGTGTCAAAAGGATGCAGGAACGGTTCGGCAAAACGATGATTGCAAAAGTGCTGGCCGGATCAAACGACCAGAAAATCAGGCAATTCGGTTTTGACAAGCTGTCCACTTTTGGCATTATGAAAGACAAAAAGCAAAAAGAAGTGGCAGAACTGATTGATTTTCTGACAGCTGACGGTTTTTTGCGCGCCAAAGACGGTACATACCCGGTGCTTATGCTGACCAAAAAGGCAGTGGAAGTCCTGCTTTCAAAAAAACAGGTTTTCCGGAAAGAAAGTGTCAGGGCGCAGCAAATTGCATCCGATAACCTTTTGTTTGAAAAACTGCGGACACTTCGCAAAGAGATTGCGGACCGTGAAAAAATACCGCCTTATATTGTCTTTTCCGACCAATCGCTAAGGGAAATGAGTGCCAGGATGCCGGTAACCAGGGAAGCTTTCCTGCAGGTGAAAGGGGTTGGGGAAAGAAAGGTGGAACAGTACGCCGAGCTGTTTATGCGCGTGATCCGGACTTACATGGAAGAAGAAGGGATACAAGCACAAGCGCAGCCGCGTACAAAAAAGGCACGTGAAGACGGGAAAGAAAAAAGCCACCATGTGACATACCGTCTGTTGCAAGAAGGCAAAACGATCCAGGAAATCGCAGAAATCCGCGGCATGTCGGAAAGAACGATTGAAACGCATGTGATCAAATGTTCAGATGAGGGATTTCCGGTAGAATGGAGCCGTTTCATTCCCGAAAGGTACCGGGATCAAATTGCGGATGCCATCAGCCGGGCAGGTTCCGGGCGGCTAACGCCGATAAAGGAATTGTTGCCGGATGAGGTCAGTTATTTTATGATCCGGGCCTTCTTACAGGAAAGGAAGCATCATGCGGAACAAGAAAAACCAGCATCATATATATCTGGAGGGGATTGACATCATGATTGAATGTATCGCATCCGATATGGATGGCACTTTGCTCAACTCAAGGCAGGAAGTCAGCCCGGCAAATGCCGAAGCGATTAAACTGGCGCAGAAAAAAGGGATTCACTTTGTCGTGACAACAGGCCGGTCTTATGAAGAAGCGCGGCTTGTGCTTGATCCTGTCGGCATTGACTGTACGGTAATCGGGCTGAACGGGGCCGAAGTGCGGGATGAAAAGGGAAAATTACTCAAAACAAGCGGGCTGGATCCCCTGGCAGCTTCCCAGGTGGCCGATGTTTTCGACCAACTCGGCATTTATTATGAATTTTTTACCAATAAAGGTACCTATACGGAAGATTACGAGGAAAACATGGATATGCTGGTCAATTTGTTCCATACCGCAAACCCCGAAGTGCCGGTGGAAGAAGTGCGGAACTATATTGAGCAGCGCGGCATCCGGAGATACGTCCATAATATTCGAGATACAAAGGATATTTTTCACGATCCGTCCATTTTGTTTTACAAAATATTGGCCTTCAATGAAGATGAACAAAGGCTCCGACAAATCGGCAAGCACCTTGAAAAAGATTTTCCCGATATTAAAGTGACTTCATCAGGATTCCGTAATATTGAAATCAACCATGTGTCGGCGCAAAAAGGGATTGCGCTCAAGGAATACACGGAAAAACACGGGCTCTCAATGGAGAAAACGATGGCCATCGGGGACAACTTAAATGATATTTCCATGCTCGAAAGGGTGGGCTATCCGTTTGCGATGGGAAATGCCGAAAATGAAGTATTGGAAATTTGCCGCTACCGGACGAAAAGAAATGATGAAGACGGCGTGGCAAAAGCGATTTACAGAATGCTTGAAATGGGTTAGAACCCATTGCCCCCGGTTTATATTTGATAAACCGAGGGCAGGGGGTCTGGCAGGCAGAGTTCCTTGCACGACTCAACGATTGGCGCCTTTATGGGTTAATTACCCTTATCGGACCCGGTCGTTTTCCCAGTCATACCTCCAGAAGTATTCATAATGGAGCCATTCCAGGGTTTCTGGGTCTTTTTGCTTCAGTTTTTCTTCCCGCTCTGCCATCATCCAGCCGGTCTGGGATAGGTGGGCTTTCATTGCGCCGATTTTTTGCTCAGCTGCGCCGCTTACATCATTGCGGACATCCGGCTTTCCGATCTCCGCTTCATGGTTTTTGGAAAAAGCAACGCAGTGGAGTTTCGGGCGTTTGTTTTCAGGAATTCGGCGGAGCGCGCGGACAACGGCTCTTCCGGTTGCTTCGTGGTCAGGATGGACAGAGTAGCCCGGGTAAAAGGTAATGACAAGTGACGGATTCAGCTCATGGACGAGGTCAAGTACCATTTTGACCATCTTCTCATCGTCTTCAAATTCTACAGTTTTATCGCGCAACCCCATCATACGTAAATCCTGAATCCCCATAATCTCGGCCGCCTTTTGCAGTTCTTTTTTCCGGATATGCGGCAGCGATTCTCTTGTGGCAAAAGGGGGATAGCCGAGATTTCGCGCCATTTCCCCAAGCGTCAGGCAGGCATAAGTGACCGGCGTGCCGTTTTTCACATGGGTTGCGATCGTGCCGGATACACCGAAAGCCTCGTCATCGGGATGCGGGAAAATCACCAGAACATGGCGCTCTTTTTCCATTTTTCTCATCTCCTCACTCAAATGGTGTCATGCTCAATTCGAGGGCAACAGCCAACTTCCCGTCATAACCATGGCCGGCAAAAAGCAAGCGGTCGAATTCATCTTTTTCAAAGTGGGTCAGGCCTTCTGCATAAATCCAGCCAATTTTCATTTTCAAGCCGATCCGGTAAGGGCCGTCCCCAACAATTTTTCCGTGTTCATAGGATACTTGCGCATTGCGGATATAGGCGCCTGCAGAGAAAAATGACTCATTGACATGGGAGGCATAGGCGCCATTGGTTGTTTCCAAATGGATATACACCGGTTTTCCGGCAAGTTCGTCCAGCCATTTTTGGGCTGTTTGTTTTTGTATCGGTTCCATTTTCTTCCTCCTTTTGGCCGTCCGCTCCTGTTTCTTTCCATTATACCAACCGGCAGCACTTTAAGGAAAAATTAAAAACCGGGTCCCCGGCGGAATGTTCCGGCAGGGCCCGGTTTGACTTAAGAGTTGGTATGCGAGAAACGGGTATATGCGCCGTGCATCACAGGGCCGACATATTCGTTCAGCTTAAAGCCGTGTTCAATCGCCATATGGACAAATTCTTTTGCCACTTTCACTGCGCCAGACACGGTGTTGCCCTTTGCCAGTTCGGCCGTGATGGCAGCGGCAAATGTGCAGCCCGCACCGTGGTTATACGTTGTTTTGATTTTCTTCGATTCGAGAATTTCAAAGTCTTCCCCATCATAGAACAAGTCGATGGCCTGATCTGTATCCAGCCCTCTGCCGCCTTTTATGACAACATTTTTCGCGCCCAGTTCATGGATTTTGACCGCTGCTTCTTTCATGTCCTCAACGGTTTTAATCGGGCCGGTTTGGGCCAGCTGCCAGGCTTCAAACAAGTTCGGCGTTGTAATCGTTGCCCGCGGAAGCAAAAGCTCGCGCATTGCATCCGTATTTTCCGGCTGCAATACCTCATCTTCACCTTTACATACCATAACTGGGTCAATGACCACTTTGTCGAGATGGTATTCATCTATTTTACGGGCGGCCAGCTCAATAATGTCCACTGAACCGAGCATACCGGTTTTCATCGCGTCAATTCCGACAGAAAGGATGGTCTCAAGCTGCGGTTCGACAATATTGACATCAATCGGGAAAACATTATGATGCCAACCGTTTTTTGGATCCATCGCAACGATGGAAGTAATCGCGGACATGCCGTAAACCCCGAGTTCCTGGAATGTTTTCAAGTCCGCCTGAAGGCCTGCGCCGCCGCTCGAATCAGAACCAGCCAGCGTAAAAGTTTTCTTTAAACCCATCACGCACCCATCTCCTTTAAAAATAAGCTTTACACTATTTTAGAATATAATACTGCCATGAAAAATACAAATCCCGGGGACGTGCATCAAGCGGCCGAATGCTTGATGAACAGGGGATGATCTGCCAGTCACACAGCAGGGCCGCGAACCGAACTTTAGAATGACCGGCTTTCAAAAGAAGGTATTGGAATATTTAAAATAGAAAGTAAATATTGACTTATTTAATCCTCTGTACTATATTTTAACTTGAGAAAAATAAGAATTTCATGATAAAGAACCATGTCTTGTGAAAACAATATTTTATTTGATTAATTTCAAAATTGTTCGTGCCTTCTATTTATTCTTTAAAAATTAGAGGTTTCGTAATGTACAAATTTAAAACGTTAACCATTTTCTTGTTTACTTTTTACTTTAGTATGGGGGTATCCAAGTATATCCAGATACTTTGGTTTGAAAAGAACGATAGCGTATTTAATTTTTCTTTATCTTATTCCGCCATGGCGGTAGCAGGTTCATTTAGTTTTCTATTAGGAAAGAAAGTAAATCAGTTAAGTATTAAAAAAGGGATATTTATTTTTATTCCGCTTTATATGGCAGGCATGTTGCTCAGGATCTTTCCCCAGCCGTTTTTTATTCCGATAATTTCCGGCGCCGTATCAGGGATTGGGGCAGCAACGGTCTTATTAATTACCCGAACCTGGATCGCTGCACTGATAGCTGATCATCCGGAAATAAGTTCAAAATTAATATCATCAAAGGCCATTATTTCTCAAATTGCTATGATCTCCACTACATTTCTCAGTGGGCAGGCCTTATATTTTTTAGGAGAGAGCAGTGCATCTTATATTAGTTTGTTGATCATGGCTCCGATTCTTTTATTTGGTGTTTTTTTCATCCGTGATTATCCGGATGATCACATTATTAAAAAGACAAGAAATAAAACAGTGTTGCCATCAAACAAAAAGATAGCAATTCTTGTATATACTTTAGGAATCCTTATCGGAATGAATCTTGGCTTAGTGCAACCTTATTTGCCCATAATATTAAAGGAAGTAGGCCAATTTAATATATCATTTGTCAGTACGCTGATGACAATTGTTTCTGTTGTTCAAATGCTTAGCAGTTTGTTCTTTCGCAATAAGAAAATGAATCAGCGGCCAAATATTTTCTTTTTAATAATAGAATTGGTAATCTTTATTATCTTTACTTTTACTGGCGTAATGGATTTGCGTCATATGATCATCATTCCCGTTTTTTTATTTGCGATCCTCATAACAGGATTTCAAATAGTGAGGGAAATAATGGAGTATACCATGTTTCCTGCGGAAGAATTAACCCTTTATTTGGGAATCGTTCAATCTTCTGTATTGGTAGGTGACTCGGTTGGAGGTCCAGTGGGGGGATATTTATATAATTTAAGCATATCTATGCTGTTCATTGTTTTTGCAATTTTAAATTTGATCATCGGCATTGGCTATACAATCATATATTCTATTCATTCGAAATATAATAAGCGGATTGCATTGTCACAGGAGATCGATCATACTTTAACAAAATAATTCACCAAGTACGTTAACAAGAAAAAAAGAATCCATCTATGGATATATTTTAGGATTAGTTGTGTCTAAATTTAATAAGCTTACTTGTTGGGTTAATGTACTTTGGCATCGCTTTTTCAGCCGTTAAGCTTATAACACTTACATTGCTTGTTTCGAATAGACTGTAGAAAAAGGAGTCCAACTTCAATATGGCAATCATCTTAAGGGTTATCGTTTTTTTAGTTTTCATTGCAACTATATGCTCATTTATTTTTACAGGGAATAGTAATACTTCACATATTCTTTCCTATGTATTAATTGCAATATCACTAACTTATTTTATTAAATATGGAAAGCGTGAAAAAAAATGAATATGACAAATCCAATCAAGTTAGAATCTGTATCTAAAAAAATCGGTAAATTTCATGTAAATAGGGTTTGCTGAACGAATGAGATTCTGTCAGATACAAGCCAAATTACGGTTAAAAAAATATAAAATAGTGTTGTGTAAAAATTTCAAAAAAAGAACCCTGAGCTTCCGCTCCAGATTCATTATAAGGAATTGAAGGGCTACTACTGTTTCACTGGTCTCCTGAAGG
>NZ_JARTJQ010000056.1:0-22661 GCF_036225245.1 Weizmannia sp. CD-2023 | reverse complement strand
AAACAAAGGAGAATAACACACAATAGGAGGAATTCATGAAAAGAATGTCGAATTGAAAAGAATTTTATCGAAAATTCCTCAAAAATAAGAAGATATCATCCCACCAAGCCATTTAAATATAGTTCATTCAAAAATTAGAATGAACTATATTTAAGACGTGCGAAATGTGGGTTTAAGCATGGTTGTGCTCAATCTCCTGAATGTGCGTGCCATTGGTCCGAACGGCATGATCGACTTCCTGCTGTACAACCTGCCGCTCGGTATCGGCAGAACGAGATGGCCGTTATATATTCTCACAGGCCTTGTATTTTTTGCCATCTACTATGCGGTCTTCCGGTTCTTAATTGTAAAATTCAATTTTAAAACGATCGGCCGTGAAGACGAGGGCCAGGAAACAAAACTGTATTCCAAAAAAGAATACAACGAAAAAAAGGGAAGCGCCAAAAAACAAGCTGGCGCAGCAGTGGAAGATGGCGGCATAGCAAGCGTGATTGTCAATGCGCTCGGCGGCCCCAGTAATATCGACACGGTTACCAATTGTTATACAAGGCTCAGGCTGACGCTTGAAAACCCAGAATTAGTGGATGAAGGCGTGCTGAAAAATGTAACCGGCGCAAGCGGCGTCATTAAGAAAGACCATAATGTCCATGTCGTATACGGATTGCAAGTAACAAGCGTGCGGAAAGCAGTGGACCAGTATTTAGGCCGAAACAACGAAGAATAACAAATAGGAAGGAATGAAGAAAATGAATAAATTTTCAGTTGTCATTGCAGGCGGAGGCAGCACATATACACCGGGGATTGTCACGATGCTTCTCGACAATTTGGACCAGTTTCCGATCCGAAAATTGAAATTGTACGACAATGACGAAGAAAGGCAGCGTGTGATCGGGGAAGCATTGGAGATTGTATTAAGGGAAAATGCACCGGAAATTGAATATGCTTTTACAACCGATCCTGAAGAAGCTTTTACAGACGTTGATTTCTGTTTTGCCCATATCCGGACAGGGAAATATAAAATGCGGGAACTGGATGAAAAAATCCCGTTAAAACACGGGGTGGTCGGGCAGGAAACATGCGGGCCCGGCGGAATTGCTTACGGCATGCGCAGCATTGGCGATATGATCGAACTGATTGACATCATGGAAAAATATTCACCGGATTGCTGGATGTTGAACTACTCCAATCCGGCCGCCATTGTCGCTGAAGCGTGCCGCGTGCTCCGCCCGAAAGCCAAAGTACTAAATATTTGCGATATGCCGGTCGGGACGTTGCGGAGAATGTCGCAAATCATTGGCAAGCAGCCGAAAGATTTGGATGTGCGCTATTTCGGGCTGAACCATTTCGGCTGGTGGACGAGTATTAAAGATAAAGAAGGCCACGAATATTTGCCGGAGATCCGCGATTATGTCGCGAAACACGGTTATTTGACCCAAGTTGAAGTAGATACGCAGCATATGGACCAAAGCTGGCAGGAAACGCACAAAAAAGCGAAAGATCTTTTGGCGGTCGATCCGAGATTTTTACCGAATACGTACTTGAAATATTATTTTTACCCGGACTATGTCGTGGAACATTCCGATATCCATTACACGAGGGCAAACGAAGTCATCGACGGAAGGGAAAAAGAAGTGTTTTCTGCTGCGGAAAGAATCGTTGAAAAGGGAACCGCTAAAAATGAATCTTTTTCAGCCGGCAGCCATGCGACATTCATCGTCGATCTTGCCCGAGCGATTGCCTACAATACGCATGAAAGAATGGTCATGATTGTGGAAAATAACGGCGCGATCGCAAACTTTGATGATGATGCGATGGTGGAAGTTCCCTGCATTGTCGGAACGGACGGACCGGAACCGCTGAGCCAGGGGAAAATCCCGGAATTCGAACGGGCGCTGATGTACCAGCAAGTCACCGTGGAAAAACTGGTCGTGAAGGCTTATGTCGAAGGCAGCTATCAAAAATTGTGGCAGGCGCTAACCCTTTCAAAAACCGTGCCAAGCGCAAAAGTCGCAAAAGCATTGCTGGATGATTTAATTGAAGCAAACAAAGAATACTGGCCGGAATTGCACTGACAGCTACGCAGGCTTATGTGGTAGGCAGATGTCAAACATCGTGGCATCACTGGCCTTTTTAAAAACGAACCGGATTCAAAACACCAGCCAGGGTTGAATAACGGAAGGGGCGAAAAGGAATGCGGGCTTTTCGCCTTTTTCATGATAAGGACCAGTATAAAAAAAGGTCGAAGGCGAGGAGTGGGGGCAACTGGTTGAAAAGATGTCCGAATCGTTCCGGTTTTTGCTCGTAACCGGTATAAGAAAAACAATAATATAAGGTAAAGCCTAAATTTTTACATTAAGACCAAGCATCAATCTGCATGATGATGACTTTTGCACGAGACAGCAGAGTTGCAAGGCTTCGTTTTATATAGCGATTTGTTTTTATATGGGTATGTCGGTGACGCAGAGCCACCATTTTTCCCCTTTTTATGTTAAAGTAAGGGTATTCATTAAAATTCGGGAGGGGATCACATGTTTAAACTTTTTTCAAAAAAAGCGGCAGTGGAAGAACTTGTTGCGCCAATGAGCGGGAAGGTTGTTCAAATAGAGGATGTGCCGGATGAGGTGTTCAGCCAGAAGATGATCGGGGATGGCATTGCCATTGAGCCGGATGAAGGCGTTGTGGTCTCACCGGTGGATGGGGAAATTGTCCAGTTTTTCCCAACGAAGCATGCGGTCGGGCTGAAAACAAAGAGCGGATTGGAAATATTGATTCATATCGGCATGGAGACCGTTGCTTTGAACGGAGAAGGGTTCGAAGGCTTTGTTCAACAGGGGGATCGTGTAAAAGCCGGTGATAAACTGGTTTCCTTTGACCTTGAACAAATCAGGGAACGTGCGGAAAGCATCATCTCCCCTGTTGTCATCACCAATTTCGATGCCGTGGACACGTTAATCAAAACGACTGAAACATCGGTAAAACGCGGCGAATCGGTATTGTTGACGGTGAAAATGAAATAGTTTTCTTGCAGATAAAATGAACTTAAGTTTTTACATCAAGATACCCATTTGTGACGATGACTACTTTTTACAGCAGGCAACAGAGCTGCGATATTTTGTTCAATTTATACAGATGAAAAATGGGAAGACACACGCCCATCTAAATGCACGGATACATTTAGAACGATGTCTTCCCATTAAAAAGGATATGTTCTTATGCTATATCAAATGCTCGGGCAAGAAAAGCGTAGCGATACGGGCGGGATGCCGAAACTTCCCGCTTTTTTTATGTTTATGCCTGCAGCAGCTCCTCGATCTTTTCCTCTAGGTCTTCCGGCTTTGTCCGCGATCCGTAATAGCCAATGACGTGGCCGTGCCGGTCGACGAGAAATTTATTGAAATTCCATGTAATTTTCTTCTCGCCTGTCTGCTCGAGCAATTCGGCAAACAGCGGGTTCATTTCTTTCCCCTTCATTTTGCTTTTTTTAAACAACGGGAATGTTACGCCATAGTTGGCTTGGCAAAATGCTGCAATTTTTTCGCTTTCGTCAAACTCCTGTTTCATAAAACTGTCACTCGGAAAGCCAAGCACGGCAAACCCCTTGTCTTTGTACTTTTCGTAAAGGTGCTCCAGCCCCTCATACTGAGGTGTAAATCCGCATTTGCTTGCCGTATTGACAATGAGCAGCACCTGGTTTTTATATTCGGACAAGGACTCTTCCTCGCCTCCAGTAAGCCGTTCAAAAGAATAGTCATAAATGGACATAATCAGTCTCCTTTTCCCCGGAAATTTTATTTCTTGTCATTATCGTAAAGTGAATGTGGGGACATGTCAAATGATGGGATGGTTATATCACGGCCTGGTTTTGTGGCTCTGTTGTTAGGGCGATATCAAAATAGGTTCCAACACCAACTGTTCAAGGTGTGAAAGTAAATAAGTGGAGTGGTAAAAAATTGCAAAAAATGATTTATTTCAGACTGGATAAATATTAAAATAGGTGTATGAAGATACACACTCATATTTTTTAAGGGGGGGGATGATGGTGCCCGTTTTTTGATCAACAGCAAATGAAGATGCCATTTTAACAAACAGCGGGTTGGCAGTATTAGCTGTCAGAGACAGATGGAGTTTTAATTGCAAGGAGAAAGGTGAGCACATGAATATTTTTAGCTACATTGTTTTAGGGCTTTCCCTCTCAGTGCCAGTTGGCCCCATTACGATTGAAATGGTTAAGAGGGGGATCAAGAAAGGCTTTTTGCATTCCTGGTTTGTCGGCTTGGGCGGGATGTCCGCCGATGTTGTTTTAATGTTTTTGATTTATTTCGGTGTATCTACATATTTAACTACACCAGTTGCGAAGCTGATGATGTGGATTTTCGGGTGTATCATTCTTGTATACTTAGGCTATGAGAGCATTAGAGATGCTTTTAGAGAAATCACCATACCAGAGGAGAAAAAGAAAGGAAATTTGCTGCAATCTTTTCTGTCAGGCTTTTTGATTGCGATCTCTAATCCACTGAATATTATATTTTGGATTGGCATTTATGGGTCGGTTTTAACCACAATTTTAAATACGGTAAATTCGGGAAAAGCTTTACTTTACAGCAGCGCGATTTTTATTGGGATAGCTGCCTGGGATATAACGGTAGCTTCTTCCGTTCATTTTGGAAGAAAATTTGTTCATCAGCGTTTTTTAAAATGGCTGTCTGTCATTGCCGGGATTGCCTTAATTGGATTTGGCATACATTTCGGGTATCAAGCCGTGAAAAGTCTGTATTTAGTAGGCATCGGCCACGAATAACCAGGTGGTTTAGGATGCTACATGAAGTCATCGCACTTACGGCCATACAAAAGGCTTTTTTCTTTTTTAGAAAAAAGTAGCCGCTTCCGCAATGCCTGCTTTCGCATATTTGCTTTTTCAATTCCCATACTAGAGGTGAAGGAGGGATGAATATGCCAAAACGGAAGCACGGTGCCGAACAAAAGAACAAAGAAGGCTTTGACTCAGCCAAAACCGATTCCGAGTATTCAAGGGAATTGCAGCAGCTGGGCGATGGGGCAGGCAGCGCGGCAGCCAATCGCATGCACAAAGAAAAAGCAAAAAAAATGAAATCCTCCAAAAACCAGGGAGAATGGAAAGGCATGCATTGAAAACGGGTCTTCACTCTTTAAGAGTGAGGGCTTTTTTGCGGTGGCGGGTCTTGCGTTACCTTGGTACATTTGTACATTGAAAGCAGTGACAAATTGGCAACGGGAATTCCTGAATCCAGTTTATGGAGCCAAATGACGCTTAATGGTTATGGATTAAAAAACGACTACAAGAAAGTTTAAAGACGATCGAAGAAAAAATTCCCTTTTTGCAAAATGTATTCCAAGAGGTTCGAATTTCGGAGCAATTAGATGACGCTGCTTTGTACCAGTTTGCGACAGTTGTGAATCAGTATCCAAGACCAAATTCAGATGATTATGCCGAAATATTTGATGAATTGCTTGATCGTCCACAGGTCAGGAAAGACAGGAGCAGAGATTATAACTCCTCGAGTTATCGCTAAACTGCTTCCATTACTGCTGAACATTCAGGAAGGCACAGTCTATGACGGAAGCTTTGGAACCGGACGCCTCTTGGCATATGCTTACCGCTATGCAAAAGAAAATGGTTGCAAAATAAAACTGGTTGGACAGGAAATAAACGCGAGGGCCAACTGGGTATTTCCGGTACAAATAAAAGCTTCATCGGTAATGGAATTAGGTGTCATTACAGCGCTGTAAGGGAGATCTTATGGAGGTGTAAGATGAAAACTTATGATGAACCAAGATTTTTCATTGAAGGAAATCCATTTTTGATATAATAGAAGCATATTAAACTGTACTAATAAAAAGCACACAACAATCAGCTTGGAAGAAAAATGATGATCCACAGCTGGCATATTAATTTGGATATACTAATAAGTTTGCATGTCATGTGAGGATTTTTTGCAATATATATCAACATGTTTCAAGAAAAATTGGATGAATCGATGGAATTTGATTTAGACTTAGACGTTGATACAGCCAATATGTGATTCGAGAAATATAACAAATGGGGGATACAACTTGATTACATCAGAAGAAATTAAACGTAGATTATGGGATGGGGCCAATGAACTACGTGGTTCAATGGATGCCAGCCGTTACAAAGATTATATGCTTGGATTAATGTTCTACAAGTTTTTGAGCGATAAGACATTGGAAACGTTCAAAGTGGCCAGTGGCATCGGGCAAATGTCTGAGTTTGAGCTGGTGGAAGCATACACAAAGGCAAAAGCAGAATACGGCGAAATGCTAGAGCAAATGATTCAAAACGTACTCGGTTATTATGTCTCTCCTGAGTATCTTTATCAGACTTGGATAAAAGATATCAATTCGGGTGATTTTGAAGTCCAAAAAGTAATAGATAGCTTGAATCACTTTGAGCGTACGATTGCCGTGTCTGGTGATTCGGATGACTTTCAAGGACTATTCTCAAGTTCAACGCTTGATTTAACGGATACGGCTTTAGGCAGCAATTTAAACGAACGGAGCAAAAATATTAAAGCACTGATTTTGCTGTTTGCAGACTTGAACATGGTAGCATTGCAAAAAGGCGATGTACTGGGTGATGCGTATGAGTACCTCATCGGACAGTTTGCGATGGAGTCAGGAAAGAAAGCTGGGGAATTCTACACGCCACGACAAGTCAGCGAAGTCATGGCACAAATTGTAGCGAGAACATCAGATATCAAGTCAATCTATGACCCGACTGTTGGTTCTGGTTCGCTACTTTTAACAGTTGGAAAGCACTTAGATGAAGATGCACAAAAGAATTTGAGCTATTACGGGCAAGAAAAGAACACAGCAACCTATAACCTAACCCGTATGAATTTATTGCTGCACGATGTTCGGCCAGATAAAATGACCATTAAAAACGGTGATACACTTTCCCAAGACTGGCCAGAAGATCCAGAACGTCCGAATGAAGGCGTGCAATTTGATGCAGTGGTGATGAACCCGCCATATTCAGCGAAAAATTGGAACAGATCAGGGTTAAAAGTCAGCGACCCTCGTTTTGAAGTTGCTGGAGTGTTGCCACCAGATTCTAAAGGGGATTTTGCTTTCCTATTACATGGATTATTCCACTTAGGACAAAACGGGACGATGGCGATTGTCTTGCCTCATGGGGTGCTATTTCGTGGTTCAGCAGAAGGCGAAATTCGCAAACGATTGCTTCAAAAAAATTACATTGATGCCATTATCGGCTTGCCAAGTAATCTATTTACCAATACAGGGATTCCAGTCGTTGTCATCATCTTGAAGAAGAACCGAAAATTTGACGATCCTGTTTTAATCATTGACGCATCTCATAGCTTTATTAAAGTTGGAAAACAAAATGTCCTGCAAGAAAAGGACATTGCAAAAATTGTGGATACATATGTTGAACGAAGAGAAGAGGAAGGGTACAGTCACCTAGCGACACGCGAGGAAATAATGGAAAATGAGTATAACATGAACATTCCTCGCTATATCCAAGTAAATGAAGAAGAAATTCCGCACGATGTGGATGCTCACCTACTTGGCGGGATTCCTCAAAGGAATATCGACGATTTAAAGGTTCTACAGTCTACCGTGCCAGATGTTTTGAAACGATCATTAAAAGAAATTCGTGAAGGATATGTCGAACTGTTAAAACCCGTTGAGGAAATTTCTAATGATGTATTGAGTGATGCTCGCATTGTTGAAATATCAAAAGAAATCGAAAGCAAAACAAAAAACTATATCGATAAATACTGGGACGTTTTGCGAAATGTTGACAAAAGCAGTAGCTTGACGCAGTTAATGGACGAAATGCTGGTTGAGATCAAGCAGATTCTTTCATCCTTCCAATATATTGATGTGTATGACGGCTACCAAATTGTGGCGGAGATATGGAAAAATACACTGGCACATGATGCGGAAATCATTAAATCAAGTGGTTTCTATACAGCTGGTCGCACGCGTGAGCCCAATATGGTAACGAAAGGATCCGGAAATAAAAAACGTGAAGAACAAGACGGCTGGGTTGGCAGTATTGTACCAAATGAGTTGATTGCAAAAAATTTATACAGTGATGAACGAAAAGAAATTGAATCAAAGAAAGCCCGCATTCAGGAGATTGAAACGGGGCTATCTGAATTGGTTGAGGCTGCGAAAGAGGAAGATAGCGATGAAGCCAATGCTCTAGGCGAGTGCTTGAATGAAGCAGGTGAGGCTTTTGAAAGCAAATCAATCAAGGCTGCGTTAAAAAAGGCAAGCAAGGAAACCGTTGAATATAACCTACTGAAAAAAGTTGAAACATTATTTGCAGATAAATCAGCGCTTAACAAAGCCGTGAAAGCGGATGAAAAAGCACTCAAAGAATCCGTGCAAGAACGTATTTTGACTTTGACAAACGAAGAAATCGACAACTTGATGTATGAAAAATGGTTCGGCAATATGGTAGATGCTATAGTTGGTTTGGTATGGAAACCGATAAAAAAAGAGTTGGACACATTGCAAATGTTGGATGATCGTTATGCTGATACCTTGTCAGCAATTGATGAAGAAATTCAAGACTCAGAATCAGCACTTGAAGCCATGATGCGTGAATTGGTGGTGGAAGAATAATGGAACAAAAAAATTTGGTGCCAAAAAGGCGATTTAAGGAATTTCAAAATACTTCCGCTTGGGAACAGCGTAAGTTGGGGGATGTTGTTGATGTTCGATCTGGCAGGGACTATAAACATTTATCTGAAGGTAATATACCAGTCTATGGAACCGGTGGATATATGCTAAGTGTGAGTGAGGCTCTTTCGTATACTGAAGATGCAATTGGCATCGGGCGAAAAGGTACAATTGATAAACCATACATACTGAGAGCACCATTTTGGACAGTGGATACACTATTCTATGCAGTTCCTAAAGAAAAGTATAATTTAGATTTTGTACATTCAGTTTTCCAACGAGTGAACTGGAAACAAAAAGATGAATCGACTGGTGTACCGAGTTTGTCAAAAATGACGATTAATACAGTTCGTGTTGCAGTTCCTGAATTTGAAGAACAAGTAAAAATCGGTTTGCTATTCAACCAACTCGACAACCTTATCACCCTTCATCAACGTAAGTTAGAAAAAATGAAAGCATTAAAATCAGCTTATCTTTCTGAAATGTTCCCTGCTGAGGGTGAGCGTGTGCCAAAACGGAGATTTGCAGGATTTACGCAACCTTGGGAACAGCGGAAGTTTATTGAGTTATTAGATGTCAAAGATGGAATTCGCCGCGGTCCATTTGGCAGTGCACTGAAAAAGGATTTATTTGTACCTAAAAGTGATTATGTGGTGTATGAACAACAAAATGCGATTTATGATAAGTGGGAAACTAGATATTACATTACAAAAGAAAAGTTTGAAGAACTTCATAAGTTTGTTTTGAGTGAAGGGGACTTTATTATGAGTGGTGCTGGAACAATTGGACGTATTGCAAAAGTTCCTAAAGGTATTAAAAAAGGAGTTTTTAATCAAGCGTTAATTCGTTTTAAAATTAATCCGGAGTTGACAGATAGTAATTACTTCCTCGAATGGATTCGCTCAAATGAAATGCAGCGAAAATTTACTGGGTCTAATCCTGGTTCAGCAATGACGAATCTAGTCCCAATGTCTGAAGTAAAAGAGTGGGTTATCTCTTTGCCAAGTTTGGCTGAGCAGAAAAAAATAGGAGATTTTTTTGCCGAATTATCTGATATAATCACCCTTCATCAACGTAAGCTTGAAAAACTACAAAACATCAAAAAAGCATACCTCAATGAGATGTTTGTATAAAGGGGGAGCGAAATTATGAGCAATACACCGAAGAGTGCGGCGGAGAAAACTTTTCAAGAGAATTTTGTCAAGGAACTGCAGAAATATAAATGGGAAGCACCCGAGTTTTTAAACGGCAATAAGCAAAAAGTAACGGTTGCTGACTTGGTATCGCACTGGCGTAGTGAACTCAACCGTATCAATGCTGACCAGCTTGAAGGCGTGGAATTAACCGATAATGAGTTCAAACAAGTGATGGCAAAGGTCAATCAAATCAGTAATAGCTATGAAGCTGCAAAGATTTTGGCTATTGAAGGATCAAAAGGTAAGATCGACGGCATCTACCGTGATGACAATCCGAAAATCACGAGAAAACAAATCACGTTGACGATTTTTAAAAAAGCTGAAGTACGTGGTGGGGACTCGAGCTATCGGATTGCGAGAGAAATACAGACCCCTAACAATAATCGTTTTGATATTGTCCTGCTGATCAACGGCTTGCCCTTAATCAATATCGAACAAAAACGCACGGACAAAACGTTGGACGAGGCATTTGGCCAGTTTGTGCGCTACTACCGTGACGGTGAATACAGTCATAACTTTATGGCTTTTTCCCAAATGATGGTCATCACTTCTGAAATTGACACTCGATATTTCGCTACGCCCAAAACAATTGGAGATTTTAACCCGAGTTTCGTCTTTCATTGGGCAGATAAAGATAACCATGTAATAAACGATTGGAAAAAAGTAATTGAACAATTTTTGATGATTCCAATGGCACATCAGATGGTCGGAGATTATTTAGTCATTGATGAAGCGCGTGATGAGGAAAATAGGCGACATCTGTTAATGCGTCCCTATCAAGTTCATGCTCTGCAGGCGGTTGAAGGGGCTGCGTTTGGATGGGACAATGATGAAAAAATACCTCATGGCGGTTTTGTTTGGCACACGACTGGTTCAGGAAAAACAATCACAAGTTTCAAGACTGCTTTGTTTTTATCGACAAGAGCAGGATTTGATAAAGTCGTCTTCCTTGTTGATAGACGTGAGCTGGATAATCGTACCAGTGAAAACTTCAAAGCATATGCTGCCTACGAGCCGGTTTCTGTTGATGATACAAAACACACCTACCAGCTAAAAAAGAAACTGATGTCAGCAAAGAATGGCATTGTGGTCACGACAACATTCAAACTTAATGCTTTAGTGAAGGAACTAGAAGAAGCGCACGACAATCGTTTGGCAGAAAAGAAAATGGTCTTTATCATCGATGAAGCCCATCGTACGACAATGGGACAGATGATGGGAACGATAAAACGCTATTTCAAGAAAAATGGGCTTTTCTTTGGTTTTACCGGCACCCCCTTATTTGATGAAAATAAGGTCAAAGGAAAGATCAATGAAAAAAGCGAAGTCATCAATACCACTGAAAAGTTATTTGGGCCGATGTTACATCAATATACGATTGACGAGGCGATTGCTGATAAAAACGTATTAGGTTTTCACGTTGACTATATCAACACCGGAGAATTCAAAAGTTATGATGATTTAAGAGACCAGATCGCTGAACAAATGAAGGAAGAACATTCTGAATGGACGGACAGAGAAATCGAACGCCAAGTTCAAGAAATGTCAGAAGCGGACGTTGAAAAGCAAGCAAAAAAACGAGGGCTGCTTGTATACCAAGACGAAACGCATATTCCACGGGTAGTGGAAGAAATTCTGAATAACTGGGAATCCCAATCACAAGAAAGAGAATTTAATGCAATTTTGACGGTTGCCTATAAAGACCGTGTAATTGCTTATTATCATGAATTTAAAAAACAACTAAAAGAACGTGGGAAAAAGCTAAATGTAGCGATGACGTTTAGTTTCGGTAACGAAAATGATCCTAAGCCACTAGACCCTGAAATTGTCAAAGAGATGTTTCAGGACTACGCTGCCTTTACAGGTATTGAGTTTATAGCGGGGGATAAAAAACATGGAGAAGATGCTTATTTTGAAGACCTTGTAGAGCGCGCGACACGAGGCGGCAGTGGACGAAACCCGAAAAATATCGACCTCGTCATTGTGGCAGACCAACTGTTGACAGGTTATGATTCGAAACGTCTGAATACGCTTTATGTTGACCGTACCCTTGAACTTCAAGGTCTGATCCAAGCCTACTCACGCACCAATCGTGTCTTTGGTTCGAAAAAAGAATTTGGAACGATTATCAACTTCCAATACCCTCGAATGACTGAAGAAATGGTAAATCAAGCTTTGAAGCTATATGGAAGCGGTGGGAAGAGCAGTAAGGCCATTGTGGATACTTACCAAACGGCTGTAAAGAAATTGGAAATCAAAGTATCTGAAATGATCCCGACTTTACCTGACCCTACTGAATGGCAAAAAATAGAACAGGATGAGAAGAAAAAGGAAGCTTTTATCCTTGCTTTTAAAGATGCTGCTGAGCAGTTAAATTTGGTAGAACAGTACTATGAATTTAAGTGGAATGATGACGCTTTTGGAATAGACGAGCACACTTGGCTGCAGTATGTCGGTGCTTATAAAAACTTAACAAGGAAGCCCGGAACCCCACCTGCGCCATCAACCGTTCATCCGCTTGCTGGAAAAACGAAATTGGCAGGAACACAAGTCATTGATGCAAACCATATTATAAAATTAATAGGTTCAAAAGTTACTTCACCGTACGGCGTGCAAACGGTGGATCGTGAAACACTTCGTATTATTTATGAACAAATTCAAGAGTTAAGTAACATGGGGGACCATGAGCAAGCACAACTATTAAAGGAATTTGTGGATACTGAGCTTGTACCTGGTAACTTATCGAGCAATTTGAACTTTGATGAGGCATTTGAAATTTGGAAAGCGGATAAGCTGCGCGATACGGTCATTCAATTTTCTTCGGAGTGGGGATTAGATAGTGAATTACTTATAAAAGCGGTGAATTCATATTCCACTTCTGAGCCTGATATTGTTCCTTTTATCAATGATCTCATTCGCAGTGTTGATTTCAACAAGGCAACCAATCAAACAGCTGGCAGTTTGTTAAAGCATAATATGATCCTCACGACTAAATTGCCACAATGGATTGCTGAGACGAAGCAAAAGTATAGTTAATGATGAACCATGTTTAAGATATAATGAAAAATTAGGTGAAATGGCTTATGATCAACAAAAATTCGTTAGCAGCGGTGATCGCAGCATATAAACAAAACTTTCCAACGCACTGGGAAAATGAAAAATATAAATGGGAAGCGGTCCAGCATTTTCAAGATCATTGGGATATCAATGCTTCTGACTTTGCCGAGATGTTCACGAAAGCAACAGACAAAACCAATAATCTGCTCACTTCCGTGAACAACTACCCAAGAAGAATGATTCATGAGTTTGCTGTGGCAGATGAAGAAGCGACAAGAGCCATGTTTATCAATCTGTATGATGAGTCCAAGAATTTTGCGGAACGAGTTGAAAAATTCCAGTCTGATGCAGAAACAATGCGTGTAAAATATGATCAAGGCACATGGAGGCAGCATTTTCAAACGCTGAATTCCATTAGCACATACCTTTGGCTCCGTTATCCGGATAAATATTATATTTACAAGTACTCGGAATGTCGGGCTGTGGCAAAAGTGCTTGACAGCGATTTCATTCCAAAAAAAGGCGCTTCTTCTCGCAATCTCGTAGGGGAATTTCACCTTTACAATGAAATTTGCGAGCAATTGAAAAAGGATAAGGAATTGGTACAAATGCTGCAATCTGTGCTTACGGATTGTTGTTACCCGGATAAAGCGCTGAAGACATTGACGATGGATCTTGGCTTTTATATCAGCCGTTTTTATACAAAAAAGTCTACTGAAGATCATGCCGAGTGGTTTCCAATGGACTATAGCCCAAATATTACAACGGAGGAATGGCTTGCACTGCTTGCAGATAAACGTGTTTTTAACACAAAAAGTCTAAAAATCATGAAGCGCATAAAAGACTGTGGCGGCATAGCCACTTGTAAGCAGCTTTCGGAAAAATATGGGGATAATCCGAACTATTATAATAGTGGATCTTCTGCTCTTGCAAAGCGTGTTGCCGAGATGACGGGATGTCCTTTGATGACATCTCATAACGATAATGCAAAGTGGTGGCCGATTTTATATGTTGGAAAGCATGCAGACAAAGATATGGCAGGTAATTATATGTGGAAACTGCGTGATGAATTGAGCAAAGCACTGGATCAGTTTGACCTTTCTGAAATTCCTTTGTATGAAGAGGAGCCACAAGCTAAAATCAGCCAAGGTAAAGAGAAGCAGGGTTACTGGTGGCTCAATGCTAATCCTAAAATTTGGCGTTTCTCGGATATCGACATCGGCGAGACGCAGCGATATACACTGTATAATGAAAATGGCAACAAACGCCGCATTTTTCAAAACTTCTTGGATGCGAAGGCTGGCGACCTGATTATTGGATATGAATCTTACCCGGTGAAACAGGTGGTAGCACTTGCGAAAGTGCTGGAAGAAAGTGATGGAGAATATCTTTATTTTGAAAAAACAGAAGGGCTTGTCACACCGATCGATTATGCAACATTGAAAAATTGTCCTGAGCTGGAAAAAATGGAGTATTTCCAGAATCCACAGGGCAGTCTTTTCAAACTGACGAAGGAAGAATATGACTTTATTGAAGACATGATTCGCGAGGAAAACCCGATTACGCCGAAAGAAAATATGGAAACTTATTCCAAAGATCAATTTTTGGAAGAGGTATATATGACTGAAGAACGTTACGAAACGCTCATCTCTCTGCTGAAGCATAAAAAGAACCTCATTTTGCAGGGAGCTCCGGGTGTTGGCAAGACCTTTACAGCAAAGCGGCTTGCTTATGCAATGATGGGATTAAAAGACGACAGCCGCATTGAATTGATTCAGTTTCACCAGAACTACTCCTATGAGGATTTCATGATGGGATATAAACCTAAGGAGGAAGGGTTTCAATTACAATACGGCATTTTCTACAAGTTTTGTCAAAAGGCAGCGAACATGCCTGATCAACCGTTCTTTTTTATCATCGATGAAATCAATCGCGGCAACATGAGTAAAATATTCGGTGAATTGCTTATGTTGATTGAAAAAGATTATCGTGGCACAAAGGCAACGCTTGCTTATAACGGTTTGCCGTTCACTGTTCCAAAGAATCTGTACTTGATCGGGATGATGAATACCGCCGACCGTAGCCTTGCAATGATTGATTATGCTTTGCGCCGTCGTTTTAGCTTTTTTGAAATTGAGCCGGGATTTCATTCTGCTGGGTTTCAATCCTACCAGTCTGCATTAGATCATGACACGTTCAACACTTTAATTGAACGCATCAAGGAATTGAATCAGGAAATTGCTGCCGACAGTTCACTTGGACCAGGTTTCCGCATCGGCCACAGTTATTTTTGCGGACAAGTTGAATGTACGGATGAGTGGTTGAAGGAAGTGGTCGAATACGATATTCTTCCGATGCTGCATGAATATTGGTTTGATGAGCCGGACAAATTGCAGCGTTGGGAAAACATACTGCGCGGTGTTTTCAATGATGAAAGATAAAGGCATTCTGATTAGAAACATCTATTATATGCTCTCTTACGCCTTTCGTGTGCTGAAACGATCAAACTACGATGAAATAGGGTCAGAAAAGTTTGAGCATATCCAAGATCTATTTGCTGCCATCCTTGCTAAAGGAATCGCCCGGCAACTAAAACAGGGCTTGTATAAGGAATATGTTTCATATTGTGATGACCTTTCCGTGTTACGCGGTAAACTGGACATTCATGGGACCATCCATCATAAACTGCAGCGGAAGCAAAAGCTCTCCTGCGAATATGATGAGCTGTCTGAAAATAATGTATTTAACCAAATCCTGAAAACCACCTCTGTCATACTCATGCAGCAGCCATCTGTAAACGTTAAACGGAGAACAGCCTTGAAAAAAGTGATGCTACATTTTGACAGTGTGGATATGATTGAGCCAACGTGCATTAAATGGAACATTCTGCGGTTTCAGAAAAACAATCAAAGCTATAAGATGCTCATAAACATCTGCTATTTTGTTCTGGATGGCCTGCTGCTCTCCACAGACAAAGGCAAGTACAAAATGGCTACTTTTTTGAATGATCAACAAATGTCACGTCTGTTTGAAAAATTTGTATTGGAGTATTATCGGTATCACTATCCAAGCTTGCGGGCAGCCGCTTCACAGATAGCATGGAACATTGATGCGGGAGCGGCTGATTTCTTGCCTGTTATGCAGACAGACATCGTACTAAAATCCCGCAACAAAGTACTGATCATCGATACAAAATACTATGCGCATACCATGCAAGTTCAGAACCGGTATGGCAGCAGGACATTTCATTCCAACAACCTGTATCAGATTTTTACCTATGTAAAGAATCAGGATGTCGGCAATACCGGTAATGTAGCGGGAATGCTGTTGTATGCCCGAACCGAAGAAACCATTGTGCCAGACTCCGACTTTATCATGAGTGGAAATAAAATTAGTGTGAAAACGCTGGATTTGAATACTGCCTTTGGAGACATTGCCGGGCAACTGGACCATATTGCAACGTCATATTTTGGTGATGTTGAAAAGAAGGAGGCCTAGGGATTAAAGAGGTACAACACTGTAAATAGGGCGTGCGTTGCAATTGCCTGTTTATTGCACCTCTAATATTCAACAGCTATCCTGCCTCTTTTGGCAGTGGATCTGTATCGGAAAATCGTCCCCCAATTGTCGCCTAACGGAGGATGATTTCTTTTTGTAAACACAGTTAAAATTGGCAAACTTTTCATCAGGTTTTTGGCTCTGTAAACTGAAAAAGGCCTGAAATTTTTTAGATCACTGCATTTGTATTTGGGCAAACTGTCAATTGTATTTTCGAGTTTTTTTCAGAGGGGAGGATAGATTGATTACGATTCCGGACTTATAGCAATTTGGCCCGAATTCAATGCATATAAGCAATATCAAATCATAAATGAATATAAAATGAATGTAGTAATTGTTCCTGAATCGCTTCAATTTTCACTGGTTGGTCGGGGAAAAAGTAGCAGCGTACCCAGTTTGTAATGCGTCTTAACGTCAACCAGCAGCGGATCATCCGGGTTTTCTGAACCGGAGATGGCTTTTTGGGGGATTTCATTCACCAGTTCATAGTAGGGCTGCTTGCTGCCGAGCATGCGGTATTCCATCACCATGACGCCGTCTTCATAGAAATGGAACTTAACGGACAAATGGCCGTCAAAGTCCTTGCCGTCTATGGTTTGAACCGGTTTTACGCCAGCTTTTTGAATGAGTCCGCCTTCCAAACTGCGGTAGGCTTCGGTTGTGACAAACTGTTTCGGGTTGTAAGGGCAATATCAAACGAACCGCTACCCGCCATCGATTCCATCTGCCGGACAAACTTCGCCATTGCGTCGATGTCTTGGTCTAAAGCTTCAAGGGAGCGGGTGGCTTTTGTATCAAAGTCATACAGCTGTTCCAGCGTCCTGGTTGCTTTTTTCCGCGCTTTTTGGATTGGATGCAGTTTTTCATCAATGTCCAGTTTGGGCAGGGCAACAAGATCCGAAACTTCCTGCATTGCAGTATTGGCATCCTCCAGCAAATGGCCAATGGTATTCTCCAGTTTTTTCAATGCGGGGATGACGCTGTCCTGGATAAAAGCTTCCTGAATATAGCCGTTCGGATCAGGCTCGAAAGCTGATAAGTCTTTAAGAATCTCGTTCAGCTGCCCGTTGTACCCGGCTAAAAATGACTGCAGGTACATAAGGAACGGCTGGTGAAAATCCCGGAAGTAGCCGCGTATGGCATTCCCGGCCTTTCCTTTAAACGCATCTTCCATATTTACAAAAGAGTCGATCGCCTGCTGGAGGCCCGTGATTTGTTCAGCCTTCTCCTTCAGAGCCCTTTGCGTGTCCGTGACCGCTTGTTCAAATGCTTGGACATCAAGAATTTTCATTGCTTCACCTGCTCATCGCCCGGCCTTCGAAGCCTTTTCCCAATTGTTCATCCTTTTCCTTCATGACATGAACAGCCTTTTTGACTGCGGCTTCAGTTTTCAATGTGTCTACACCCCGGTTTCGAAAATGGTTTGGTTTTATTATCCAGCGTTGCGGAAACGTTGTCAATTTGGTGAACGGAGGCGTATAGGCAAATGAAAGGGGAGATGGAAGAAGATTGCAGAACCAATAGATTCGAATGGAAAAAATGGAAGAGAGTTCGCACAAGATTTTATTGGATTAAGGATTTTCAATCAAGCACGTAAACACAAGCCTGGTACAAATGCAGTTTGCCTTCCTTCTTTGCAGGGTACGAAATGAAAGAGGAGTGATGATCCTATGCAAAGAGTGGAGGCAGATATGCATGAACAGTGAACGGAAACCGGGCCAAAATGAGAAGGACCGCCAGCTGGAACAGTTTCGCTCCAGTGATGAAGGAAAACCAATGACGACAAACGAAGGGTTAAAAATTTCAGAAGATGAATTTTCTCTGAAAGCGGGCGAACGCGGCCCGACCTTGATGGAGGATTTCCATTTTCGTGAAAAAATTACCCACTTTGACCATGAGCGGATTCCTGAACGTGTTGTCCATGCAAGAGGGTATGCTGCACAAGGCGAATTTCAGGTTTACGAATCCATGAAACCTTACACAAAAGCGAAATTTTTGCAGAACCCTGCTGTTAAGACGCCTGTTTTTGTCCGCTTTTCGACCGTTGCCGGGTCGCGGGGGTCGGCAGATACTGTCCGGGATGTGCGCGGATTTGCAGTAAAGTTTTACACGGAAGAAGGAAACTATGACCTTGTCGGAAACAATATTCCGGTTTTTTTTATCCAGGATGCCATTAAATTCCCGGATTCGGTGCATTCCTTTAAACCTGAGCCCCATAACGAAATTCCGCAGGCCCAAACGGCACATGATACGTTTTGGGATTTCGTTGTGAACAACCAGGAATCTGCCCATATGGTGATGTGGCATATGTCGGACAGGGCGATTCCGAGAAGCTTCCGGATGATGGAGGGATTTGGCGTCCATACATTCCGGTTTGTAAACGAAGAAGGAAAGGCCTGCTTTGTTAAGTTCCATTGGAAACCAAAACTCGGTGTCCATTCGCTGGTATGGGACGAAGCACAAAAAATTGCCGGGAAGGACCCGGATTTTCATCGCCGCGATTTGTACGAAGCCATTGAGATGGGGAATTATCCGGAATGGGAGCTCGGCGTCCAGATGATTCAAGAGGAAGATGAATTTGCTTTTGACTTTGATATCCTCGATCCGACGAAAATCTGGCCGGAAGAAGAGATTCCTGTGAAAATCATTGGGAAAATGACGTTAAACCGCAATGTCGATAATGTCTTTGCTGAAACCGAGCAGGTTGCCTTCCACCCCGGTAATGTTGTACCGGGCATTGATTTTACCAATGACCCGCTGCTGCAGGGCCGCTTGTTCTCATACACGGATACGCAGCTGATCCGCCTGGGCGGACCGAACTTCCATGAGCTTCCGATTAACCGGCCGGTGTGCCCTTTCCATAATAACCAGCGCGACGGCTATGGCCGCCAGACAATCAATGTCGGCCAGGTCAGCTATCATAGGAATTCGCTTGCAAATAATACCCCCTCTGTTTCCAGCGCACAGGAGGGCGGTTATGCACATTACCAGGAAAAAGTGGAAGGCCGTAAAGTGCGAAACCGCAGCAAGAGTTTCGAGGATCATTTTTCACAAGCCATCCTGTTTTGGAACAGCATGGGGGAACCGGAGAAACAGCATATTATCCAGGCCTTCAGCTTTGAACTTGGCAAAGTAAAAAGCAAGTCGATCAAGCAAAAGGCAGTTGATATGTTTGCCAATGTCAGCACCAACCTTGCGAATGCGGTCGCAAATGCAATTGGCGTGAATCCGCCTGAACAAGCAGAGGATCCAAAACTGGAAAAGTCTTCTCCGGCGCTCAGCATGCTGAACACGGTTATGCTTCCTGACACACGTAAAGTCGGCGTGATTCTCGGTAGCCAATTTAATGGGCCTAAAGTGGCAGCAGTCGTGAAAGGCTTGCAGGCTGCAGGCGTCCAGCCCGTCATCATCAGTGATAAAGCAGGTGATTTAAAAGGTACAGACGGGGCTGTTTTTGAGGCAACGGAAACATTCCTGACAAGCAGTTCTGTTTTATTTGATGCGATTTATGCAGCAGGCGGGCAAGGGTCAACCCCCGCATTTGAAAAAAATGCCGCACAATTTATTCATGAGGCTTTTATGCATGACAAAGCAATTGGCGCCACTTTTGACGGCGTTGTATTCCTGGAAAAAGGAAATCTGTTAAACCAGGCGGGAGTGGTCACGGGAGAAGATCCCCGGCAATTTACAGAAGAATTTGTGAAGGCAATTGCAGCTGACCGCCATTGGGACAGGCGTTTGATATGATTTTAAGATAGCAGGGAGCGGCGGATTCTCCCTGTTATTTTTTTACATTCAATAGATGGGGTGGATTGCAGTTCTTGGCGTAGAGAATCCATTTTTTACGCATGTTATAATATAACAGATGTTCAATACTTAACAAATCGAGGGATAACCATGTACAGCATAGAAGAATTTGACCGGCAAGGCATGCACTTTTTCCGTTTGAAGGGGGAGGGGGCTTTTGTGGAAGTCTGCCCTGAACGGGGCGGAATGATCACAGCCATTCATATTGCAGATGAGGATTTGCTGTATATGAATGAGGAAACGCTGTTTAATCTTGATAAAAATGTTCGCGGCGGGATTCCGGTTCTGTTCCCAATCGCGGGGCAGCTCAGAGGCAAGCAGTATGAATGGGAAGGCCGGGTGTATCAAATGGCCAACCATGGGCTTGTCCGGACGCGCCCTTTAGAAGTGGCAGGCCAATCGTGCGGCATGGATCATGCGGAAATCACTTTGGCATTCCATAGTACACCGGAGACGCGTATTTCCTATCCGTTTGATTTCGAAATGCAGTTAACGTATCGCTTAGCGGGCGGAAAAGTAACCATCCTGCAGAAAGCCACAAACCGGTCAGTAGACTCGATGCCGATTTGCCCGGGGTTCCATCCATACTTTGCCATCCGGGATAAAGCGCTGGAACTGGAGACCGCTGCAACAACTTATTTCGATTACAATGGCCACAAAGAAAAGCCACTTACTGGGAAACTGGAGATGGCGGGATTAAAAGAATCCGTGATATTTGAAGGTGGTTCAGTAAAGGCAGCTTTCCATGCCACAAAGGATCTCGCCATTGAAGCAGACGAACATTTCCGTTACACTGTCGTTTGGGTGGAAGGGGATGCGCCTTTCGTCTGCATCGAACCATGGGTCGCGAAAAATGAAGCGCTGAACACGAAAGAAGGGCTGATCCTTGTAAAACCGGACAAACCCATTGTACTGGAAGTTAACTTTTACCTGGAAAACAAATCATAAGAGAAGGGCTCCGGGGTGTTCTGTTTTCCTGCGGCAGATTGGATGCCCTCTCTCTGTGTTTAAACGGGCCTTTGAATCCCCAAAAGGTTTGAAAAAATCCGCTTTGCTGATTGGAATTTTAAGGTAGTCTGCCATGCCAGTTTCAATAAAAATTAAGATTCCGATAGAAATTTTTACATGTTGATTAAGTTGCATAGGCGGCCAGGAGATCTGTTTTAAACCTGGCCGTATTGGTTTGTGCGTAAGTTTTTCGGCCAAATTCCCGCCAATTCCTGAAACTTCGGGGTCATGATAAAACAGGATTCCCGCCATCCATATTTATTAACGATGTCTTTAGCGAAAAAAATTAAACGTTGTATGAGATAATCCACATCGGTTTGGAAATAGACCGGGGTGGTGTTTTTAATCATGACTGCCATTTCATCGATTGAATCTCCGGTCCTGTATAAAATTCCCAGTGCTGTTTTTCATCCGGCGGCATTTCTTTGGTGAGGGGCAGGATGGCCATCCGCGCCGAAGCTTTCAATTAAAGACCATTCGGCTGTTGAGGTGCATAATCTTGTATTTGCATCGATATGGTAAGAAATGGTGGTACGGCAGGGGTCTTCCTTGCGCAAACAGGCAGTTCATCTATTGAGATATCCGTTTCTTTCCGGTACGGCGGGACAAGCCATTGCTGATCTTTAGGACTGGACATTTTTCTCCTCCGGTATAAGGCTTTTTGTTCAATTTGAATCTATATGCGATGAAAAAGAAGCGTTTTTTTAGGGAAAATGGGCATTTTAATAAGAAACACCAGAGTGGGGGTAGTTCCTGGGATGATGATAAAGAAACACTTGTTGTTGAATCTGGCGATTGTGTTTATTCCATGGCTGTCGTTGCTGTTTTTAGGGAAGCGTAACTTAAAACGCTATGCTTTAGCGAGTGCTTTTATTGACGTGTTTGAAATTTCGAATCAATTATTGGGCCATATGTGGAAGTGGTGGAAGTTTTACGATAAGAAAGTATTATTTCTAAGGGATGAGCTGCCTTTCAGCATGGGCCCGTATATGCCGCTGTCGATGTGGATTTTGAAATACTCTTACGGAAACTTTAAAAAATTTGTCCTGATGAACATTGTTGCCGATGGATTTTTTGCTTTTCTATTTATTGAAGTATTAAAAAAGTTGCGTATCGCCTCCCTTAACCGGCTGAGCCCCGTCAATTTTTTTATCTACTTGCATTATAAGGCTTACTTAGGGCTTACTGAACGAATCAAATTTGGTCAGATACAAGCCAAATTCCGATTATCAAAATATAAAATAGTGTTGTGTAAAAATTTCAAAAAAAAGAACCCTGAGCTTGCGCTCCAGATTCAGTATGAGGAATTGAAGGGCTACTACT
>NZ_JARTJQ010000055.1:0-15938 GCF_036225245.1 Weizmannia sp. CD-2023 | reverse complement strand
TTTACTTAATGGTTATATTATAGCAAAGGATGTGATGTAAAAAAAGGTTTTTTTGAAGTTATCCACAATTTTAAAAAAGAAATTTGCAAATTCGGCTCTTTTTGGCTTTGAAAGCAGAAAAAATAGATGGAAAAATTTTCTAAATGTGGATAAGTCATTTTATCATAAAACATCTAAAAATTGATGAATTTACTCTTCAGAGCTGTCTATATTTTTGCCATCTTGCAAGGTTTTGCCCATTTGTTTCATATTGCCAAAGGAGCCTCTTCCATTATAAAGTAGTGGATCTTCCCTTGCCGGACATATTTTTTAAACGCGGAAAGGGTCGGGGCCGGGTCACTTCCTGTAAAACCGCCGATGTCCATCACGGGTTGATCTGTTGCAAGCTGATAAGTCGCCGGAGATGCGCACTTACCGTTGCAGCGACCCAAGTGTATGTTGAAGCACCTTTTTGTAACAACTTCACAATCTTTTTACTTGTGGATTCAGACCTTCCAGGAAATCCATCCTGTGCCTTTGGGGTTTATTACAGAAACTTAGTCTAGAGGGCTTCTTTTAAATTTTTCTTAATTTCGCTTGAAAGTTTCGGTAGGGGGGGACAGACCGAATTTTGCCGCAAGATTTATAGATTGGTGCGGAGGCGAAAAAGCGATCCTTAACTCCTGATCATGCTAAGCATGGCGTTATCGCAATTTGATTTGGATGTCCAGCGGATGCCGGCTTCGTGATTAGATAGCTGAATCGTTGATGAATCGGTATTAATGGAAACAGGGACAGCGGGGATTGCAAAAACGGCCGGCTTGTCCACCCAATCATTTAATGGGCATTTTAATGATAAGAAAACCCTAAAAACAAAACCGGGAGCACAATGCGTACCCCCGGTTTTGTTCCGGCTCTCATGATAAAGCTGTATAAGGCAGCATTCCCTTTTTCCGTGCAACTTTCGAGCATGTGAGGGGGGCATGGAAAACGGACTTTAAATGCCGGAGACCCTTACTTCATTGCATGGCTTACCAAAAACACCCGCCGTAGCCCCCATATCCGCCATAACCGCCGCCGTAACCGCCGACATATGAGGCACCGATGATGATCAACAGGATAAACAATACGACGACTAAAGCGAAACCGCCACTGTAAACGCCGCCATCAGACATCTTTTTAACCTCCTTTCGAAATAGCCATAACATACTATGTGAAATTCTCCATAAGGGAAGGGCGCTTTCTGTAAATCCGTACATGGCTGAACCCGATTATCACCGGCCGGGCTGCGCCAGTCCTATCTGCTTCTAAAAATGCTGCAAAAACTTCTTACCAGAAGAAGAAAGGAATTAAAGCCAAAGCAGCGATTGAACCGATGGCAATGCCCCAGCCAAATCCCCATCCCCAACCCCAGCCTCCGTAGCCAAATCCGCCAAGATTGCGGGGGCTTCCAAGCGGCCGAAGGAACACTCTGTTTCCGCTCACATGATGAATAATGCCTCTATGGATCCGTCCATCAACCGTCCGGATTTGGACCGCTCTGCCCCTGTATCGATGGCATAGTGCATGGAAGTGACGATATGACATAAAAATATCCTCCAATCCTTTAGGAATGGTACAGTATATGATTTTTGCCGGCGGATACGGTGGACAAAACGATCAGGCTTTTTGTGGAATTATCGTGCGGGATTTTGAAACCCGGGTGCAGGGATGAAAATTACATGGAATCGATTTGTGCCAAAACCTTTGCATCGGTTTTGAGCACATCTTTTACGGAGAGGCTGGTTTTTTCAAGATATTGCTTGACGAGGTAGTATCCGACGCAATAACCGGACATTTTCGGATAGACACGTGAACCGTACAAAATCTCTTGATGTTGCTGTTTTGTTTTTTTAAGGTTTCTATGCGGGTACACGTATTGTCTCCATATCTTTTCCATTTCGTCATTGGAATAAGAAAAGGCCCAGGATGAAACGTATTTACGCCCGAATTTTTCCCTAACTGCATTTTCTGCCAGCCCTTCTAAAATAATCGTATCCAATAAAACATAATCGGCCTCCTCTTTCGGGTATTTTGTAAGCCGGCAAACATGGTTATACTCATGGACAAATAATGACCTGATTTCTGTTTCGCTGTTCCGGGCCGAAACAAATAAAAATAATTGATCTTTAAAGGCTAATCCTGATTTTCCGTTAAATTCTTTTTGAATCAGTAAATTGGCGGAGTCAGACGGAAAAATATAGATCGGAACATCCGGCCCATTCCATTCTTTTTTGCAGCAAAGAAATTCATTTTTTACGATTTCCCAAACATGCCGGTTTTGCAATTGCCGGACAATCCCGGCTCCGTTATCTTCCGGCTGGTACATGCCATGATAAGCCAGGTAGTCATAAATTTCCGCAGCACTTGCGCCTTTAAAATGCGCTTTAAACTTTTCGCAAATCGCTACAGGCTGGTGATATAATTGGCGCAGCCACTTGTCCGTTTTAACAACGCCCATATGCCTTCCTCCATTGCTTTTTCTTAACCAAAGTATGTTTTTAAACGATAAAGGTTACCGATTTCTGCAATGGTACATACGGTATATAAACGAGCCAACTGTTTGGATGGCAAGGGAGGGGTTAGAGTGGATCAGGAATATACTTACCTGAATGGCTTGGCAGAACTGGGAGTCGGCGGAGCGCATCCAGGCGGTTTCAAGCTGACACAGGATATATTATCGGCTGAACATATAGGGGAAAAAACAACGGTGCTTGATGCGGGCTGCGGCACCGGACAGACTGCTGCATACGTCGCGCAGCAGTACGGATGCCAAGTGACAGGGCTGGATCATCATCAATTGATGGTGGAAAAAGCCAGGAAAAGAGTTCGGTCATTAGGTTTGCCGATACAAATTGTGCACGGGAACACAGAGGCTCTCCCATTTGCAGACAGTCAATTTGATTTGGTATTGTCAGAGTCGGTGATCGTTTTTACCGATATGCCCACAACGGTTCAGGAATTTCGGCGGGTGCTGAAGCCCGGCGGATGTTTAATTGCGATTGAAATGGTTTTGGAACAACCTGTTTCGCAGCAAAAACTGGCACACATCAAAGATTTTTATGGCGTATCCCAAATTTTAACCGAGGAACAGTGGGTACAGCTTTTTCAGAAAGCAGGGTTTCAATCCATCCATTCTGAAAAATATGATTTGCAATTTGGAGTCCAAAATGTCCCTGATTTTTCATTGTCGGAGGGCGTGGATGTGCAGTATTTTGAGATGCTTGAGCATCATATGATTATGTTTGAGTCAACCAAAGAGATCCTCGGCTTCCGGATTTTCAGATGCAAAACGGTTTAGGGTGCCGATCTATGGCAAGTTTTTCGACACAAAATAAGGAAGCTGGAATATTTGCAGGTTTGTCTTTTTAGGAGCCGGAGGAGTACGCGTGCATACCGGCTCCTTCATTTTTCGGTCCGTACACTTTTTATGGGCAATTTCAAATTCATAGATGGCCCGTTTGAGGAGAAATATTTTATGGGGGATGGGGGGCCGGCTGGAATTGGAAAAAATGGGGTTGACATCAGAAAAGATTTCAAATAATATCAAATTAATAGATTTACTCTATGAAACCCTCGCAAAACAACCCCGAAAGGAAGGATCCTCATGACAAAAGAATACCTTGACCTCAAAATGGACTTTATGTTCAAACAGCTTTTCGGCCACCCGAGCCGGAAAAACATCACCCTTGCCTTTTTGAATGACTTGCTGACCCGAAAAGGGCAGGACAGAATTGTCGATGTCCAGTATGAGAACACCGCACTCATTAAATCTGACTCGGACGGCAAAACAGGTCTGCTTGATATCCTCGTTTACACATCCAACCATGAGAGAATAAATGTTGAAATCCAGGTGGAAAATCAGCACAATATGCGGGAACGAGTGCTTTATTATTGGACAAAACTTTTCTCTTCCACGTTAGAGGCCGGACAAAATTATACAGAACTTGTTCCTACAATCATGATTTCTATCTTAAATTACCTGCTTTTCCCGCACCAAACCAAACGATTCCATAACCGCTTTCATGTTTATGAGGATTTGGAGTTTTTTATGTGGAGCCCGCATCTGGAATTACACACATTTGATTTGACAAAGTTCATGATAAAGTGGAAAAAATATAGACGAGGGATGAAAGCGAAACCACCAGCCTCATATCCATGGCTGATGATGCTTTCTGCTGCAGATTACCGAAAAAAGACGATAGACACGGATATTTTGCAGGAATTGGAGGAGTTAGCGATGAAAGAGCAGGAAGTACTTGATGCGATCAAAGAAACCCCCGAATTTTAAATGAACCCAATCTTTAAGGTGCCCTTCTTTCTGGTTTAAAGTATCTCTTCAAACTCAACTATAAGATGTTTGCGGTGAACAAAAAAGCGTACCCACCCCGTTGCCGGTTGTTGGGAACGCTTTTTGTTTAAAGAAATTTATTTGCTCTTAACCGCTTTGGCATTGATGTAGCCTATCCATTTGCCTTTGTTGTCATAAAGGGACAGGTAGCTTAACCCATTTATATGATAATAAATGTATTTCGCCAAGTATGTTTTGTTTATGGCTCGGATATTTTTCTTCTTCCAGTTAAAGTTTTGATATACGGCGTAGTTCTTGCTGGTTACTTTGACGGATTTGCCGTATTGTATGGCAGCCCCTTGCTTGCCACTTCCGGTTTTCGCTGCCTTGGCGTTGATATAACCGGCCCATTTTCCTTTGCCATCATAAAGGGACAGGTAAGTTGATCCGTTGCTGTGATGGTATTGGACCTTGGCAAGATACGTTTTATTCACTGCATTGACATTCTTCTTCTTCCAGTTGAAGTCTTGATATACGGCATAATGCTTGTTTGTTACCGTTACATACTTACCGTATTTAAGTGCAGGGCCTTGTTTTGGCGTTGCCGCTTTTTTTGCTGGGATCCAGACGCCAAGGTACCCTTTTACCCGGGCATTTTGCGTCCCTTTTACATGAACGGTTAAAATGCCTTTGCTATCTGTGACCAGCTTTTCGTTATGAAATCCGGTTGCATCCTCAAATGTCTGGTTGGCATGCCGGGATCCCATATTCACTTTAATAGTCGTATCGGTTTTCGGGTTATTTCCGATTACGGTTGCCACGCCGGTATTCCGGTCATTTCCATAGCGGACGCTTGAGATCAAATCTTTTCCCGCCGTGCCGGAAGTGTTCGACTTATAGTTGGTTACTTGCTGGTTCCCGTAGGCATAGTTTTTACGCACTTTCAGCAATTTCACAATTGTATCATAATACGGCGTACGTTCACTCATGTAAGAAGCATTCGTTTTGTATAAGTCGCCGTAAAAGACAGTCGGGACGGTATCTTTATTCGTCAAAACATATGCGTACTGGCTTGGCACATTGGATGGCGCATATTTTTTTACCGTGCTTTCCATGTCTTTTTCATAGATGTCCAAAGCTTTTGCCTCTGTCTTTTTATCATACAGATCCTGGAAAGCCTTCGGTGTGGATGTGCCATAATGCGTCCCCGGCTTAATGCCATACTGGTCCAGCATGATACTGTTCACTCGATTCTTTTCCTGGTCATGATTATTAACAAATGACCAGTTTGGCGTTGCGTTCGCCGTGCCTGCACCTGCCCTGTTGACAACAGCGTTTGTAGCAATGGTGGAAAGGTTGTTTGATGGCGAATTTTTGCCCAAAGCATTTTGCAAAGAATAGAACAGGGCATAATCCATCATTAACTGCGGATTCCCGTTTGCGTTTTCAAAATTTGTCCCGGCACTTTCATAAGTCTCAATATAGCTTAAATGGTCGTTTAAATTATTGCCAAAATGCTGTTTCATTACGTCGGCTTCATCCAGCAACACTTGTTGATCATAATGGCTTGCAGCATCAATTCTGAAGCCGTCAAACTGATACGTATCGAGCAGCCAGTTCATCCAGTGGATCTGTTCTTTTTGGACAGTTGGATTCCCGTTGTCTATGTCCATTCCTAACAGAAACTGTTTCTTCCCGCTAATTGTGTTGTTAAGGTTGTGAAGGGTTGTCCCATTCTTTTTCACAAATAGAAACTGATCCTGGTCATCTGATCCGGAATTATCATTTTTGAACGATCTTTCTTCCGATCCAAAGCCGTAACCGGGTTGTGATGCAATATAGGCATCTGTTAAACTTGCGATTTCCCCGTTGTCGCCATTCAGTATATCGTCAACAGTTGAATAGCCATGGCTTTTCATGTACTTTAAATAGCCGGGGTCATAGTTCATTAACATCGGTTTCCAATAATTATCCGAAGTCGAAGCGTCTTTAGCAGCATACCAGCCGTCTACTGACAAATAAGTATCAACTGTATTGATTTTATTTGCCGCTGCAGCTTCATTGAGCCAACTTGGCAAATGGTTTTTCGGGTTGTTTGGCCCAAAATATCGATACGGAATGCCCTCGCTGTCTTTCATCACCCGATCCATACCCTGTCCTTGTACGGAGGTGCCGTTAAAATACTTTTTATTCCATTCTTTAATGTAGCCATATTTCGCCTGTCCTTCGCCGCCACCTTTTGTATAAGCGAGGTACAGGTCGGCCCTGATTTGCGTTGTAAGTCCTGTTGTATAAGGATTTTTAAACAAATTTCCGTTTTGATCTACGCGTGTGACGTAAACCGCTTCCCTTTTGCCCAATCCGAGAACCTGGTTGGGTACAAGATCTTCTTGCACTTTTAAACCACTTGCGTGAAGCGCGGAAACCATACTTTTCAATTCATCGCTTGTCCCGTATTTGGTCGGCCGGGTGTTATTCGGCCCCTGGTTAAATTCACCGAGGTCATAACGGTCGGCAATGGCGTAGCCTTCCATGTAACGCGCCATGTTGAAAGAACGGTAAGCCGGAGGGAGCCATATATCCGTAATGCCCCAATCTTTCAATTCGCTGCCTTTCGCTGAAAGAATTTTGTACATATTGCTTTCATATGGCATGTACAGGCTAAAGCTTTGAAAAATTACGCGGTTATCGAGCGATGTGCCGGATGTATAAGCCTTGGCAGATTTAGGAAAATAACTGATCGAACCGGCAACCAGTAACAAAGACAACATCAATATTGACAATCTGCTAAAAAATTTCTTTTCCAACGTATTCCCCCCTTTAAAAATGTTGTTGTAACAGTAAAATACTACTACATGATGGGGGAATATTCTATATCATTTTTGCGGGTTTCACATAAAATTCTAATGTTTTTTTCATTTAAGGAAAAAACCTTTGAGCAACGCTGGACACCTCTTCGAAGGGGGGATTTTGTATCCGGAGATGGCCTGAAAAATGAAGGAGGAAATTTGAAGGTTTGTGTCGAATGTAAAGTATGTTTTTGAGGGAATGGGCAACAGGGTTCCACTCCCTTCAGCAATAAAGTGAATCCCCCATTTTATAAAACTTATGAATACATCATCCCGGTTCAACTGATCTGTGCGTATGTCCCGCAGTTAAAAGGGATCGACCCAAGTACGCCAAAAGACAAGGATTTCCATAGAAAACTGGGGAGCAAGAAACTGGCCTGGTGATTTGTTCAAGTTGTCCTTTTAAGAAAAAATAGCGGCATAACGCCATTACTCCTCTATCGTAAAGAATGGCTCTTGATCTGGTACAAAGGAGGTGCTTGAATGCAAAAAAATCCATGTGTCTTATGGCTGATCTGGAAAAATCAGGAGACAAGGCAGCGTTATCATATTGGCAATTTATTTCATGAAAATGGAAAATACATTTTTTCATATGAATTAAGCGGGAAGCGCAGAACCTTAAAAGAGGCTTTGGAAAATGGATATAAACCGCATCTGTCATTTCGTAATCTAAATAAGACATACGTTTCTGATCGCTTATTTGGACCATTTGAACGGCGGTTACCGGATAAAAGGAGACCGGATTTTGATAAGATTTTAAAAAATTATGGGCTGCCTCCGGATTATACAGAAATGGATTTATTGCGGGCTACTGGTGGACGGCTGGCTACTGATCCGTATGAATTTGTTGCCCCGATTAGTGTTTTTGAAGACCGGTTTAATTTTGACTTTTATATCGCGGGGTGGCGCTACTATGACGGAGAAAAAGTAATTAATCAGTTGAAAGAAGGCGCGGCTGTGCGTTTTCAATTGGAGCCTTCAAACAAGGAAGATGAAAAAGCTGTAATCGTTTTGTCAGAAAAAGGGGAATATAAATTAGGATATTTTCCGGCTTTCTATAGTGGCTTTATGTATGAGATGATTGAAGAACATTTCGTTTATGAAGCAAGAATTGAAAAAGTGAGCCCTATGGCAAGGCCGCAATCAAAGGTAAGTATTTCAGTTACCGGATGTTTGGCGAACGGTTTTTTCGTAAAAAATGGCGAAAATGTTGAATCAGTACATGTGCTTGTTTAAAAACAGCTTACTCTGTATAATCGTTTCCCGTATACATTACTAGGAAATGGTGTTTCTGGATTGAGCCGGAAGATGGGTATTCTTGGCGGTGTGTCTAGCCGTTAGCCTTATTGATTCACCATAGCATGAACTTCTGCAACTGAATGCATTCCGTGAAGTGACAGCACCACTTGAATGTGGATGCCCGATCGTTTTTTGAAGCTGAAATTTAGGATGCCCATCTGCAAAAACCCTTGGTGCCATTTGGCTCCAGGGGTTTTTGATTTCTCACTTACATATCAAAAAAGACGAGATTTTTATGCTATCAAACCTCAGGGATCTGATCCGACCATGACCGCATTGAGTTTTGTACAGGCTAACGAAACAAAGGCCGACCTGCAACTTAAAAAAATAAATAAGGGATTCCCTTCCGGTTCACAAAGTCCTGCTGCCCCCCTCGATTGGCCCCCATTCACAGTTGTATCAAAAATTTTTTAGGAAGTGAAAAACGCTGAATATAATCAGGAATTGCTGAACGAATCCACTTGTCAACAAGCTTCACCTCAATATATAGAAGAATGTATCTGCGAAAATGCGTGATTCTACCTTCTCTATACGTTGAATCACGCATTTGTTATAAAATCTTTGCATTACATTTCGGCAAAAGCTATTATCACCTTTGCTGAATCTAGAAATTTTTGCTTATTCAGCAACCCCTAATTAAAATCTTCTTCCAATCCCCCATTTACTCTGTTGTCACGCAGTGCCCATTGCTTGCAAAACGTCCGGTTATGTTTCATATCGTCTAAGCTGTATTCCGGCTTGCTTAGTGAAAAGATAAAGGAATTTGCCGGAATCGTACCGGATTTTTCACATTCGTGTGAAAAAAGCCGCATTAATTACAGGAAGTGATTTTCTTATAATTGAGATCGTAATAAAGAATAAATCACAATTTGAGGTGAGATCGATGAAAAGTTCATGGCTAGATTTAGAAGGAAAAGTTGCCATTGTTACGGGCGGTGCATCAGGTATTGGACAAAGTATCGCAAAAGCGTTACTGGAAAACGGGGCAAAAGTAGTTGTTTCAGATTTGGCAGTTGAAGATGGTGAGCAAGCAGACGGTTTTTACTATGTGAAATGTGATGTAACCAAAAAAGAAAGCGTTGACGAAATGGTGAGAAAGACGGTAGAACGTTTTGGCGCTATCGATGTTCTTGTCAATAATGCCGGTATCAATCTGCCAAGGCTGTTGGTTGATACAGCCGGAGAACGGCCGGAGTACGAACTGGACGAAAAAGCCTTTGATCTCATGGTGAATGTAAACCAAAAGGGACCGTTCCTGTGTGCGCAAGCTGTTGTAAAAGAAATGTTAAAACAAGGAAAAGGTGTTGTTGTCAATATGGCATCTGAAGCCGGCCAGGAAGGATCTGCAGGCCAAAGTTGTTATGCAGCAACAAAAGGCGCGTTGATTGCTTTCACTCGGTCATGGGGAAAGGAGCTTGGAAAGTTTCATATTCGCGTAGTGGGTGTAGCCCCGGCAATTATGGAAAAAACCGGATTGCGAACGGATGCCTATAACGAAGCATTAGCTTATACAAGAGGCGTGACGGTTGAAGGATTGGCAACAGACTACAGTAAATCGATTCCGATCGGGCGGGAAGGAAAACTATGTGAGGTTGCCGATCTTGTATGTTTCCTTGCTTCGGACCGTGCCAGCTATATTACGGGGACGACCTATAACATTTCTGGCGGGAAATCACGCGGATAACTAACAGACAGGCAAATAAAAGCCCCAACCTTGTGAGTGCTGTACCATAAAGCCCAGAGGATATATCTGCATACTTTAAAAAAGGGGGTTTTACCGTTATCTTGTCGAGTCTTGGATTCCCGGCTGTTATCGCTGATTGAAATTCTGCTTCATAAAGATTATTGCACTTTGGATGAATTCGCACAACGATTGGGAGTGAGCACAAGAACCATTCGTAAAGATATTAAACAGTTAAAACTTGAAATGAAAGGTATTGCGGAACTTATTAAAGATAAAAGTAAGGGCTACCGCTTAGTGATCGAGAATGAAGAAGCATTTCGGCGTTTGTGGGAATGTTCAAAAACCGAAAAAGCGTCGGAAGATTCCCCGCAGTCGCGATTGGCTTTTATTATTAGCAGGTTAATGAACCACGATCGCGCCATCACGCTGGATGAACTGGCTTTTGAAATGAATATAGGAAGAACAACGCTTGTATCTGAAATGAAAAAAGCCAAAATGTCACTAAGTTCCTATAATCTGGTTATTCGGGGAAAGCCGAATAAGGGCATTTATTTAAGTGGCGCTGAATTAGATTTACGTTTTTTCATATTGGACAATTTATATGACTACTTATATAGCCATGATCATTTAGAAGGAGAACTGGAGAGAAAAATTAATGGAATAGTCAAAAAGCAGGCACTTGAATTAAGTACAAGAAAAAAGTTATTGCAATTTATTATTGTGATGCTAGACCGGCTTACAAAGGGCCGATCATTGACGGTGATGAAAGAAAAGTACATGAAACTTTTGGAAACAAAAGAATATCAGCTGGCATTAGAAATTGCTTCTATTCTTGAGGATGGTTTATCTATTAAGATTCCTACATTTGAAGTTTTATTTATCACCATCCCGATTGCCGGCAGAAGGACTCCGATAAGCAGTAAGATCATGATGGATATTTCCATCTCTGAAGATATGATAAAGCTGGTACATTTAATTGTTGAGGAAATCGGGTTTCATAAAAACATCATTAGCGAAAACCAAGCTTTCTTTACGGATCTTGAGTATCATTTAACGCTGATGTTAAATCGCTTGATGTTTGATTTACACCTTGAAAATCCATTACTGTCTGATGTGAAAGAGAAGTATCCGGTCGCCTATAAGATGGCTGAGATTGCAGGTCAGGTAATTGAAAAGGAATATCATCTGAAAGTTCCTGCCAATGAACTTGGCTATATTGCCATCTATTTTGAAGTACTAAATTCAAAAAACGAATTGAAAACAAAGCGCCTGCAGCGGGTCGCCGTTGTATGCGGAACAGGAAGAGGAACTTCGGAACTGGTTGCCATGCAATTGCGGCGCATCCTAAAACAGGGCACAAAAATTGATCTGTTTTCAGAACATGAAGTGGATAAAGAAACCTTTACAGATTACGATATTGTTTTTACGACAGTGGACCTTGACTTTGAAACAGAGCCGCCTTTGATCCGGATCAATGAGATTTTTGATGAAGACAGAATTGAACAGGAAATTGAAAAAGTCACCTTCTTGCACAAGTTCAACATCAGAAACGGCGGAAATGACTCATTTATTATAAAAGCACTGATAGATCGTGATAAGTTTTTCATTTTAGACAGCACGAAGAGTTACCGGAAAAATGTAAACTTCATGGTAAATGAGCTGATTGCAAAGGGACATCTGGACCGGGGTTTTATGGAGCGTTTGAGGAAAAGAAGTGAAAAAGGGTCTATGGTGTTTGACCAGTCTATTGCCCTGCCACATACGATCCATTACCAGTCTTCCGAAATTGTCCTTTCTGCCGGGGTGTTTCCAGATCCAATTAAAGAGGATGGCAAAGTTATTAAACTGGTTTTTCTCCTTGGATTACCGGAACAAGCACATAGCGACCCTAGTCTATTAGTTAGAATTTATGATGAAATTATCCAGATGGCAAAGGATAAAACGCTCATTGACAGGCTATCCCGATCAAAGAACTATGAAGAATTTATCGCATCTCTCAATCAGACCGGGAAATAGGGATTTTCAAAAAGGGGAGTGATGAAATGCAAATCATTTTTATCATGGTTTTTATAGCAAGTGCCTTTTTATTTCAGTTTGTCTTGGGCTACTTCCAAATTAGGCAATTTTCGAAAGCGTATACACAACTGCGAAAACTCGGAAAGGTAGCTATCGGCAAACGGCCTGGTAAAATCCGCTCCGGAACGATTGTACTTTTTGCATTGTCCCATAACGGCACTATTTTAAAAGCGAAAAAAATCCAAGGTGTCACCGTAATGGCGAGGGTACGGGACTTACAGGGATTCGAAGGAAAAAACATCAAAACGATAAGTGAAGCAGATATGGCGAAATGCAACAAATTATTGCGGCTTGCTATTTTAGACGCCGTCAATAATTACAACATCATCATGAGCGGCGGCCAAATTCCGGATAAACCGAGCCTGTTGAAACGCATGATGCATCAGGCGGACCGTTTAGCCACCTTAAAAAAATAATATGAAGAGGTGAAAGGTAATGGATATTCTTGTTCATTTGGCACAAGGATTTATGTCCTTGTTCCAAACAGGTGCAAAAACTTTTGTTTCGTGGATGAATAATATTGTTCCGGTCGTTTTGCTTTTACTCGTTGCCATGAATACATTAATCCGATTAATTGGGGAACACCGCATTAATCGTTTGGCAAAGGCATCAAGCAAAAACCCGCTGTTAAGATATTTAGTCCTTCCATTTTTGGCATCCTTTATGTTGGGCAATCCGATGGCCTTGTCAATGGGACGGTTCTTACCGGAAAAATACAAACCGAGCTACTATGCTTCGGGCGCCTATTTCTGCCATACGAGCAATGGCTTGTTCCCGCATATTAATCCAGGTGAATTGTTTATATGGATGGGGATTGCACAAGGGATTCAGAAACTTGGCCTTAATACAGCCGATCTGGCAGTCCGGTATTTCCTCGTCGGATTGGTTATGAACTTTTTCGCAGGGTGGATCACAGACTTTACGACAAAAGTTGTAGAACGGCAGCAAAAAATCAAACTGAAATCTGAAATAAATTTAGACTGAGGATAAAGGAGGATGCTCCATGGCTAAATATCGTTCTGTAAAAATAGTGAGAGGAAGCGGCGGTTTTGGCGGCCCGTTAACGATCACACCGACTGAAAAAAGAAATAAGATCCTTTATATCACAGGTGGCGGGGCAAAACCGGATATTGTCGATAAAATTGTTGAATTGACCGGCGCTGAAGCTGTAAACGGATTTAAAACATCCGTCCCTGAAGAGGAGATCGCCCTGGCGATTATTGATTGCGGTGGTACATTGCGATGCGGCATTTACCCGCAAAAACGGATTCCGACCGTTAATATTATGCCAACTGGAAAAAGCGGCCCATTAGCAAAATATATTACAGAAGATATTTATGTATCAGCTGTCGGTGTCGACCAGATTCATCCCGTCGAGGTGGACGAGCATGCAGATGTGGCGGCTGCAGCAGAAAAAGCATCCGAGGCCGAACCCGAAAGAAAATTTAAGTATAGTACCGATAAAAAGATATCACAAACGCTGGCAGCACAAAAAGAACAAGGGATTATGACAAAAATCGGCCTCGGTGCCGGGAAGGTGATCAACACCTTCTATCAGGCAGGCCGTGATGCAGTCCAAACGATGATCAATACAATTATCCCATTTATGGCATTTGTCTCGCTATTGATTGGAATTATTGAAGGATCGGGCGTTGGTAATTTGTTTGCAAAAGTAATGTCACCGCTTGCAGGAAATATTTGGGGTTTGCTTTTGATTGGTTTTATTTGTTCATTGCCATTCCTATCCCCATTGCTTGGGCCTGGAGCCGTTATTGCGCAAATCATTGGTACTTTAATTGGGGTGGAAATTGGCAAAGGCAATATTCCTCCTCACCTGGCACTGCCGGCATTATTTGCGATTAACACGCAAAATGCCTGCGATTTTATTCCGGTTGGTTTAGGCTTGGCGGAAGCGGAAGCTGAAACAGTGGAGGTCGGGGTGCCTTCGGTTTTGTACTCAAGATTCCTGATCGGGGTTCCAAGGGTGTTTGTTGCATGGCTGGCAAGTTTTGGGCTATATCAGTAATATAGAATATCATAGCATAATAGGGTACAGATCCATCCTGCTGCTTCAGCGCCACAACTAGCAGAGAATTGGAAAATTACCAAGACAGAAAAAGAAACTTAAAGGAGGTTGAAAGACGCGGTGTAAGACCGTTGTCCGTATTATATGAAAACCATCTATGAAAATACAATTAAAACAAAAGGGCCAATGGCGGAAAACTTTTTAAATGAGAAAATGATTATTTTATTCGGGGAAAAGGCGCCACAAGAACTGAAAGATTATTGTTATTTGATTGATGTAGTGGAACCGGCCGGAGAGATACAACCTGGTCAAGCATTATATATAGGAAATAAAGTTTTTAAAATCACATCGGTTGGAGATCTTGTTCAACGCAATCTAGCAGCATTAGGCCATATTACACTGCGTTTTGATGGCGCTTCAACGCCTGAATTGCCAGGTACCTTGTATTTGGAAGATAAAGAGGTCCCCCTGATGGATAGCGGAACAGAAATCAAGATTGTCAGTGCTTAAACAGGTTGGAAAAATGATTAAGGGAGGGAAAATGGTTGAGACTATACGTTGATTCTGCAGATGTCAAACAAATTGCGCATCTGGTTGAATATTTTCCCATTGCAGGCGTTACAACGAACCCGTCCATTCTCGTCAAGGAAAAGCGCCCTTATCTGGCAGTTTTAAAGGAAATCAGAGAAATCATCGGTGAAGATAGGGAACTCTTTGTCCAGACGCTTGGTGAAACGGCTGATGAAATGGCAGAGGAAGCCCAGTTCATCATCAGTAAACTGCCTGGCAAGACCATTGTGAAAATTCCGGTTACAGAAGAAGCAATCAAAGCGATGAAAATGCTTGCGCAAGAAAAAATCCCTGTGCTCGGAACGGCTATATACGCACCCTTTCAGGCATTAATGGCCGCTAAAGCGGGGGCAAAATATGTTGCCCCTTACGTAAACCGAATGGATAATCTAAACGGAAATGGGGTCAAAGTCGTTTCTGAAATTGCAAAGCTGTTTTCTATCTATCATTTGAAAACGGAAATATTGGCAGCCAGCTTTAAAAATATCCAGCAAGCAATGGATGTCTGCCTTGCTGGAGCTGAAGCGCTGACTTTATCTCCTGATTTTATTAATAAACTGGTATCATACCCGGCAACCGTAAATGATATAAAAGATTTTAAAGCACAATGGACCGCGCAATTTGGGTCTGCTCATTCGGTTTTGGGGAACTATGGTGAAGTTTAATCCGGCCGGTTTGAAAAATTGGAGTCCTAAAAAGGGCTTGCTGAACGAATCAGATTCTGTCAGATACAAGCCAAATTACGGTTATTAAAATATAAAATAGTGTTGTACAAAAATTTCAAAAAAAGAACCCTGAGCTTCCGCTCCAGATTCATTATAAGGAATTGAAGGGCTACTACTGTTTCACTGGTCTCCTGAAGGCGTGCTCGAATAAGGCCTAGCCCATACTTGCGCTTGCCTTCGCCAAATTTGCTTTCAACGGCATTACGTTCGGAGGCATCCTGCCTTTCGTCTCGTTCTAAGTTTTTGTCTTCCGTTTTGTATGGGCGTCCTAACCTTGGCCCACTCAGACGAATGACATGAGATTTGCCGGATGCCAGATGATTAGGGTTTCGGGAAAGGTGCTCTGCCAAGATCGCGTCCGGATAAAATCCGCACCGGGGGTAGTAGTTTTCACGAGAGT
>NZ_JARTJQ010000054.1:0-1910 GCF_036225245.1 Weizmannia sp. CD-2023 | reverse complement strand
CTGGCGCCGCTCGATATCGTACCCGGTGTGAGCGGATTATCGAAATTCAGCAGTACTGTCCGTCTAGCTCATATGGGGGAAGTGACTGAACTGGGCTTAAAGACGGGTCTCAAAGCCGGTATTCAGCGCGAATCCAGGCATGTGGCCAATATGGTAATCGATGCGGGAAAAGATTCGGCCGCCCGCATCCGGAGTGCGAAGGCGTGGGCGAAAGAAGTGCCGAGAAAAGTGAAACAAAAAGTGGCGGATGATATAATAGATACAGCAAGATTAATGGATTCCACTAATATCTATGTTAAAAATGTTATTCCTTCCCGCAAACTGGGTCTTGTGATTGAAGGTCCAAGAAATGTGCGCTTATTTACGGAAAATAAACACATGCTTGAAAATGGGGTAAGGAAACTGTTTAACCGCAGAAATGATGTCAATCTTAGGTATATAAAAATTGCCAGGAATACAGAGAAAATAAAAGAATTTGGTAAGTATTCGACTGCAATTGACGATAAAGTAAAAGTAATTGAAAAGGCTGACTTACCAAGTTGGATAGGTAAATCATTTAAAGACGGCAATTATAGGACAGTAATCACTGAAAAAAATGTTATTCTGTTTAGAACCTATGGCGGTGATGCCAAAATGACGGGTGCATTCGCAACGACCAGACCAGCTGGAAATAGAATCAACGCAAAAATTGACGCTGCTTTGGTTCCCGATTGGAAAAATTCAAGACAATATGAAGCTGTGATTGAAGTCCCGAAAGGGAAGATTCTAAATATTGGCAGAGTTGAAAAACAATTTACAAAGACAGGTGCCTTATTAAAAGGTGACGGAGACCAAATTCTGTTACCTCAAGGATGGCCTTCCGAATGGATAAAGGAAGTAAGAGAAGTTCCAAGCAGATAGGAGGACAAAATGGACACCAAAAATCAGTTAATCAGACAAATTAAAGTTGTCCTAGACCAACTAGAAAATAAATATTACGACGAAATAAAAAGTGGTGTGTTGCAACTTATTTATAAAAGATATACGAGTGCCTTGGAAGTATTGGAGAATAATAAAAATATAAATGAGATAAATATTATTGGCAGTGTCAGAGCTTACCTGGATAGTTACAGTGACTATGAAAATCCGTTACTAGAAGACCTGTATCATGCAGAAAAATTATATCAGAAACTACTAGAGGATGCTTAAAGAAAAAACAGGCATGCAAGCCCTGGAGCGAAAAGGGATCCTCTTCCCACTTTTCCTGGTAAACTGAGGCGTTATGAGCATGAATATATGCGTCATAGCACAGTATCGCTGATTGCCTGATCTGAAATTACCACTGGTCATGTTGTCGCTCAGGTAGGTTCTACTCGATAGGCTGATTACCTGTTGGAATTTATGGAAAAATTGGCTGCGGACAGTATATCCAATCAAAAGAATACGATCATTTGGGATAATTTTAGCATTCATAAAGATGGCTTATCCCGCAGATGGAGCGGGTTTAACGAAAAATGTGGGGGCCGGTTTTCCTTCTACTAATGACCAAGATCCTTGGTTTTCAGTGACATTAATATTAAATGATACAGGTAAATTAAACGTACATTTTGATTATACAAATTGGCATGAAAGTGGATTTGGTCCAACAGATAGAATTAAGTATTTTGAATATAAATAGAGTTTGCTGAACGAATCGGATTCTGTCAGATACAAGCCAAATTACGGTTATTAAAATATAAAATAATGTTGTGTAAAAATTTCAAAAAAAGAACCCTGAGCTTCCGCTCCAGATTCATTATAAGGAATTGAAGGGCTACTACTGTTTCACTGGTCTCCTGAAGGCGTGCTCGAATAAGGCCTAGCCCATACTTGCGCTTGCCTTCGCCAAATTTGCTTTCAACGGCATTACGTTCAGAGGCATCCTGCCTTGC
>NZ_JARTJQ010000053.1:0-14017 GCF_036225245.1 Weizmannia sp. CD-2023 | reverse complement strand
ACCACAGCTGACTCCCGAGCACTCCTCGTGAATCAGCAACATGACCGCCAACAGGCAGAAATGTACAAAAAGAAAACACATCGGATTGACCACCGGATTGTGAGCATTTCCCAGCCGCATGTCCGTCCAATTGTGCGTGGCAAGGCAAAAGCGAACGTGGAATTCGGCTCAAAAGTCGCCATTAGCGTTGTAGATGGCTATGCCTTGATTGAGCAACTCGACTGGGAAAATTACAATGAAGGGATCACCCTTAGAGAATCTATTGAGAACTACTACAACCGGTTCGGATTTTATCCAGAAGCGATTTTAGCAGATAAAATCTACCGAAACCGTCACAACCTGGCATACTGCAAATCTCTTGGCATTCGTCTGAGTGGGCCAAGGTTGGGACGCCCATCCAAAACGGAAGACAAAACCTTAGAACGCGTGGCAAGGCAGGATGCCTCTGAACGTAATGCCGTTGAAAGCAAATTTGGCGAAGGCAAGCGCAAGTATGGGCTAGGCCTTATTCGAGCACGCCTTCAGGAGACCAGTGAAACAGTAGTAGCCCTTCAATTCCTTATAATGAATCTGGAGCGGAAGCTCAGGGTTCTTTTTTTGAAATTTTTGCACAACACTATTTTATATTTTAATAACCGTAATTTGGCTTGTATCTGACAGAATCTGATTCGTTCAGCAAGCCCTAATTATAAATTTATAGAAGTTTTTTATTTTTATACTATGAATTGTATAGAATTATCATTATTGAGATATATTTCCCAAATTGAAAGGAGTTTTAAGTATTAAGAAGATGCTAAGTTTAGTTTTGGTTTGAATTATATCCATGTTATGGGTTTATTCATATAGATAAAAGGGTAAATAAATTTATTTTTCACTAAGTAGAAATAAAAATAAATAATTTTTTAATCTCTTTGGCTTTTACACAATGTTTTTATTTTTACTGAATCACTTGATTTAATTAAAATTAAATGGAGGATTTTTATGTTTGACTATCTTGTAGTAGGATCAGGTTTATTTGGTAGTGTTTTTGCTTATGAAGCTGCAAAACGAGGAAAAAGAGTTAAAGTAATTGATAAAAGAAATCACATTGCCGGTAATATTTATACAGAGGAAATAGAGGGTATTCAGGTACATAAATATGGTGCTCATATCTTTCACACAAATAGCAAAAAGATTTGGGATTATGTAAATCAATTTGCAGAGTTTAACCGTTATACAAATAGTCCGATAGCAAACTATAAAGGTGAAATCTATAATATGCCTTTTAATATGAATACATTTAATAAATTATGGGGAGTTATAACTCCTGATGAAGCCAAAGCTAAAATTGAAGAGCAAAGAGCTGCTGCCCATATTGGTAAACCGAAAAACCTGGAAGAACAAGCAATTTCGTTAGTTGGTACTGATATTTATGAAAAATTGGTAAAAGGTTATACTGAAAAACAATGGGGCCGAAAAGCAACTGAGCTTCCATCTTTTATTATCAAAAGATTACCCGTTCGCTTTACTTATGATAACAATTATTTTAATGATAGATATCAAGGCATTCCGATTGGTGGTTACACCCAAATTGTGGAAAAAATGTTAGCAAGTGATTTAATAGATGTCGAACTAGAAACCGACTTTTTTAACAATAAGGATAAGTATATAGAGCAGTTTCCTAAAATTGTTTATACAGGTATGATTGATCAATTTTTTGATTATCAATTTGGCACACTTGAATATAGAAGTTTAAGATTTGAAACGGATATTTTGGATCAAGAAAATTATCAAGGGAATGCTGTTGTAAACTATACTGATGCAGAAACTCCATATACAAGAATTATCGAGCATAAACATTTTGAGTTTGGAACTCAGTCTAAAACGGTTATCACCAAAGAATATCCAAAAACATGGCAAAAAGGTGATGAACCATATTATCCTATGAATGACGAAAAAAACAATGAAATATTTAAAAAATACCATGAATTGGCGGATCAAACTCCAAAAGTTATTTTTGGTGGTAGACTAGGTATGTATAAATACTATGATATGCACCAAGTTATAGCAGCAGCACTAACTGTTGTAAATAATGAATTTAAATGATATGAAACGGGTAATTAAATATGAGTATCACGAAAAATTATATTTATAATGTTATTTATCAAGTTATCACATTGATTGTACCTTTAGTTACAGTACCATATATTTCCCGTGTACTTGGGAGTCATGGTATAGGAATTAATGCATATACTAATTCTATTATTCAATACTTTATATTATTTGGAACAATCGGTATTTCTCTTTATGGAAATCGAGCAATCGCGTATGTAAGAGATGATAAAGAAAATTTAAGTCGTACTTTTTGGGGGATTTTCACTCTACAAATAAGTACGACCTTAATTTCTTATATAGTATTTTTGTTTTTTCTCAAAATAACAGGGGAATATCAAAATATCTTCCTTTTACAGTCGCTTTTTTTGCTGGCTGCTATGGTTGATGTATCATGGTTGTTTATGGGATTGGAAGATTTTAAAAAAACAGTCACTAGAAATTTGTTTGTCAAACTCGTTGGGGTTGTTTGCATATTTATATTTGTAAAATCGGCTCAGGATTTGTGGAAATACGTATTAATTTTATCTTTATCTCAATTTTTGGGACAATTAACTTTATGGTTTTATATTCCAAAGACAATAAAAAAAGTAAAAATAAAGTTAAATGATGTAAAAACACATTTGGGACCTTCACTAGTCCTTTTTTTGCCCCAAGTAGCCATCCAAATTTATTTAGTATTAAATAAAACGATGTTGGGATATTTATCAGATACTAATGAAGTCGGTTTTTTTGATAACTCTGATAAAATAGTGAGAATGGCATTGTCTATAGTAACTGCAACAGGTGTTGTTATGCTGCCACGAGTAGCTAATACATTTGCAAAGGGAGATTTATCAAAGGTAAACGATTATCTTTATTTATCTTTTGGTTTTGCCTCATATTTGTCATTTCCATTAATGTTTGGTTTGATGGGGATTGCTGAACAGTTTACCCCTTGGTTTTTCGGACCTGAATTTAGCAAGACTAATGAAATAATATTTATTATTAGTCCAATAATTGTGTTTATAGCATGGAGTAATGTAATTGGTCAGCAATATTTGATGCCAACAGGAAAAATGCGTGGTTATACTATTTCAGTTATAGTAGGAGCAATTATCAATTTTATTTTAAATTTATTACTAATACCTCATTTTCAATCTCTTGGTACATCTCTAGCAACATTAATTGCTGAGTTTACTGTAACTTTTGTACAATTGCTGTTTTTATCGGGACAAGTAAAATATAAAACATTATTTGCTTCAACCTGGAAATATTTTTTTAGTGGTTTAATCATGTACAGTGTTATAAAAGTAATTGGATTGAACTTGAACTTTGGTTTTATTACAACATTTATTCAAATAATTATTGGTCTGTTAATATATCCTCTTCTTTTATTTATTTTTAAGAATGAGTTAAATCGAAATTTATTTATTAAAGGATTAAGTTTCATTAAAAGATTGGTTAAATAGGACTTGTGGATAAGTAAAAAATTCCAGACTTTACAAGGATCTCTGCCACTTTTGTCAATTATAAAGTGCAAGGATTTTATGGGGAACACGTAAAAAATCTTACACTTGGAGGCCGTTACTATGTACAAAATGATCAAACATCAATTCACTTTTTTAGAAGATTCTTTTTCTACCATTGATGGAAAATGAAATAAAAAAATCGCTGGGTCCGTTTTTCTTAAATAATCCCTTGGTGGAAGGCTGAAATGTACAAGAAGAAAACACACCGGATTGACCACTGGATTGTGACATTTCCCAGTCGCATTTCCGTCCAATTGTGCTGGGCAAGGCAAAAGCGAACGTGGGGTTCGGTTCAAAAGTCGCCACAGTGCCGTTGGTGGCTATGCCTTGATTGAGCAACTTGAGACAATGAAGGGATCACCCTGAGGGAATCCGTTGAGAACGTCAACAGCCGGTTCGGATATTATTTGGAAGCGGTTTTGACAGATAAAATCTAACAAAACCGGGATCAATCTCTTGGCATTCGTCTGAGTGGGCCTTGGTTGGGACGTCCATCCAAACGGTACACAACACTATTTTACATTTTGACAATCGGATTTGGACTTGTATCTGACTGTATTGTATTTAAATCGTTCAGCAAAACCCTAATTAACGTACAATATGTAGATTTAAAATTATTATTGTTCTCATAAAAGTAAATGAATTGTCTAATTGGATTTTAAACTTCAAAATATAAATATATCTGCAGGGAGTGGTAGTTATCAATACTGAAGTATATAAATCGGAAGATGTTTTCGGGATATCCAGGGATTTGCCTTTAAATTATATTATAAGAAAAGATATAGACAGTTTATTTACCGATAGCTTAAAGCGAAAAAAGCATGTTGTAGTTTTTGGAAGCTCCAAGCAAGGTAAAACATCACTTAGAAAGAAATATCTTTTAGAAACAGATGCCATAATTATACACTGTTCAAATAAATGGACTTTAGAGGATATTCACGTAAATATATTAAAACGGGCTGGCTTTGAAATAACACAATCAAATAAAAAAACATCTACAGGAAAATATAAAATTGTTGCACAACTAAAGGCAATGTTTTCACCTTTGGTTTCATCTAGTTTAGCATCTGAAGTGGATAAAACAAATCAAGTGGAAGTAACTACTCAGCCACTTGAATTAGATCCAGAGGATGTCAACGATATTATCAGCGCACTAAAAACGATGAATTTTAAAAAACGCGTTTTATTAGAAGACTTCCATTACCTTAATATAGAGGCTCAAAGAGACTTTTCTATAGCTTTAAAGGCATTTCATGAAAACTCAGATATCAGTTTTATAATTATTGGAGTATGGTTAGATGAAAATCGTCTAACTATTTATAATGGCGACTTAACTGGGAGAGTGATCTCAGTAAATGCTGATAAGTGGACACCAGACGAACTGAAGGAAGTAATAGAAAAGGGTGAAAGTCTTTTAAACATTACATTTGCGGAAGATTTTAAAACAAAACTTATAGAAAATTCATTTGATAGTGTCTACATTGTTCAGGAAGCTTGTTATAATGTCTGTAGAGAAAATGGTGTTTTAGAAACACAGGAAAATAATAAAGTTATTGGAAAAGATACTAACATACAACAATTAATCAGAAAAATAGTTAATCAACAATCCGGAAGATACAATGATTTTTTAACGAAATTTGGTGATGGTTTTCAAACTACAGTATTAGAAATGTACAAGTGGATATTATATCCTTTGATTACTTCAGACTCTAATGTTTTAGAAAGAGGTCTTAGGTATTCCGATATAAGACATATTATCCAAGCCCATCACCCTCGTGGCGCTGAATTAAATCCAGGTAATTTGACTCAGTCTTTAAAATCCGTAGCTTCCTTACAAGTTTCTAAAAAAATTCAACCTATCATTATTGATTATGATGAGACAAATTTAAGACTTAATGTTGTAGACAAAAGTTTCATTATGTGGTTAAATTTCCAAGAAAAAAAGGAAGTATTAGAATTAGCTGACTTACCCAATGATTAGTTAGTGAATGATAATGAGATTATTCAGCGCATGATTGAACGAGAAAATGCAAGATAGAAAGACTATAATGAAACTCAGTATGAAAGAGGAGACTTACAAACTCTTCATATGATTAAGAAAATGGTAAATCTGGTTTTGAACTAGAATTTAAAATATCAATTGTGCAATCAGGGGTCTAGATAAAAAAGATTACAGTTTCAATGAAATAAATTATTCTAGCAACTGATGCTTATCTAAAAGAGACTTATGGATTAATTCTGACTTGTTATTTCAGTAATTAATACTTGCTGAATAAGTGAAAATTCAAGATTCGACAAGGGTTTCGGTTACCTTTGTCGAATATAAAGTGTAAGGACTTTATAACGTAAAAAACCTTGTGCTTGGAAGTCTTTACGACATACAAAAAAATGGGTGTTACACTTGCCGCCGGATACAGTCTGTCCTGGTTTAAGGATACATTCGCAAAAGGCGAAGATTTTGCAACATTGCTGGAAGAAGCCGCGCATTCTTCGATCGGGGCAAACGGCCTGCTTTTCACGCCGTTTATTGCCGGGGAAAGAACGCCCTATGCCGATGCAAAAATCCGCGGCACTTTTACAGGCATTGACAGCTCACACACCAGACGGGATTTTACCCGTGCAGTGATGGAAGGTATTGCCTTCTCTATCAATGAAAGCGTTGAAATTTTTCGAAACTATGGCAAGAACATCGATACCGTGATATCCATCGGCGGCGGTGCCAAAAGTGACCTGTGGCTGCAAATTCAGGCTGATATTTTTCATGCAAAAGTCATCAAACTTCAGAATGAACAAGGTCCCGGGATGGGCGCCGCCATGATTGCAGCAAGCGGATTGGGATGGTTTTCTTCCCTCAAAGATTGTGCAGCAGCCTTTATCCGGACAGGCCGGACATTTGAGCCAATACCGAAAAACGTCAGCCGTTACCGGGATTTTTACCAGGTTTATAAAGATGTCTATCCGCATACCATCGCGATCAATCACCAGTTGTTTGATTTAAGGGAGGAATGAGGGGGCTGCAGTAGTGCGGTGGCACCCCCTCAAAAAACATTCAATTTGCTGAATGTATCAGATGTTGGCTTTTTATCCGATTTGTTCGGCAAGTTCTGTGTTAATTACCATTCCCAAATGATAATTGCAAAGCTTTTCTGTTCTGTTTCTTGGAAGCCTAAGTTAATAATCGCTGTCGCACTCCGTATGAGTGCGTGGATTGAAATATAAGGAATTGATTAATGATCCACATATTGATTGTGTCGCACTCTGTGTGAGTGCGTGGATTGAAAATCGGTTAAAATTAAATCGAAGCAAAAAGCCGGCAATACTTACACTCCATATGCAGTGTCCCTGTCATTACTTGATATATCCCCCTTTTATATGAAAAGGGGGATATATCGGGTTATACTGTTTCTGCCGATTGAGAGTTAAAGATTTGACGGCGGCGCTCCAGTTCGATACTCATTTTTTCCCGTTGTTGGTCCAGTTTATAGAAACAGGTCGTGATGCCGATAAGCAGGCAGATCAACATGGGAATCCATATAAATGAAGCTTCGATATATTTTAAAGCAGTCGGGGTTTGTGTTGCGTTCGGGACATAGCCGCCCATTTTTAAGAATATCCCGATCAGCGCGCTTGCCAGCCCCATGCTTAATTTCACACAAAAGCCCTGGAAAGCAGCAATCATACCAGATATGCTTCTTTTTTTCTGATACTCCGAGTAGTCGATGACATCTGGTTGGATGGCAAATGTTGTCCCAAAAATGCCGTATATGCCGAGACCCGTTACGGCTAACCCGGCAATCAGTACAACTGGGAATGCGCTTCCAAAGTAGATCATCAAATCGCCGATAATGTAAATCGCTGTGCTTAACAGCAAACAAGCCTTTTTTGATATTTTTTTCTGTAAAAATGGAAGAACGATCAGCATAGGCAAACCGGACAAAATACCGAAAAGCCCTACAAAAGTTAACCAGCTGGAACGACCCAGATTATAGGTGAAATAATAGATAACCGTGGTATTCCGGATCACAAACAATGCAAAGTAAAGAAAGTTTAAGATAAAGAACAGGATGCTCTGGCCGGTTAATCCTTTTAGATCATCCAAAAACGAATGTTTTTCCTGTTTGACAGCCGGGGGTACAACTTCTTCTGTGTTCATAAAGGTGATCACAAATATCAATAAGGCGAGAATAGCATACAACGACATTGTAATGAGAAAGCCTTTTTGTGTGCTTCCTTGCCCGAACAGGTTTACAAGTGGTGTTGTAATGGACATCACCAATGCTGTTCCCAATAAAGCGCAAATCATTCTGGTCGTTACAAGCCAGTTTCGTTCATGTACGTCTGAAGTCAGTCTTGGAACGATCGTGTTTAACGGAATATTGACAACGGTATATGCGATATTCAGCAAAGTAAACGTCACATACGCCCAGACCAATTTTCCAGTCATTCCGGCATCCGGCACGATAAACGTAAGGATGGTAAAAACAGTAAAAGGAACAGCTCCGATGATAAAATAAGGTCTCCCCTGGCCCCATCTCGTATGGGTCCGGTCAACGATCAATCCCATTCCGGTATCCGCAAATGCATCGATAATTTTTGTGACAAGCATTAATGTGCCGGCAGCGGCTGCTGTAATGCCAAAGACGTCCGTATAGAAAAACATCAGATAAGATGCCATTGTCCCAAACACAAGGTTACAACCTAAATCTCCTACACCATACCCCATTCTTTTTTTCCATTTCTCCATTTAACTCACATCCCCTTTTTTGAATATCCGTTGGGCCGCTGTATCGTAATGGCGCCACAACTGGACATGATGGCGAGGCTGGAAAACCAGCCAATAAGCAAATCATGTCCGCTCTGTCTATCTTGTTGGTGATTCAACAAGGCGGGATATCGCTTTCATATCTTGTTTTAAATGTTGATAGGCAGATTGATAAACTTGATAGCAGACATTATATTTTTCATGGTTTTCCGGATTTGGCAGGATTTTTTCATCTAACACTTGCCATTTTTTTACGTCGTTGTAACTTAAAAGTCCTGTTCCGATTCCGGCAAGAATTACATCCCCCATATTGGCTTCAACATCATGGAGCGGGCAAATGACAGGGTAGCCGGTTACGTCCGCAAAAATTTGCCGCCAGACTTTAGATTTTGTTACCCCGCCGGCAATGTAGATGGAATTCCCCACATTTTCACCAGTTGCTTCCATGGCATTTCTTAAAGAATAGGCAACTGCCTCTAAGAATGCACGATAAAGATGTGCTTTTGTATGGGCAAGCGAGAGCCCAATAATTGTGCCCTTGGCATCTGAATCCCATATTGGGGCTCTTTCCCCCATAAAATACGGAAGGACGATAAGGCCATTACTGCCGGCAGGAATTTTCGATGCCTGTTCATTTAAAATATCATAAGCATTTCTGCCGCCGTGTTTCTCTGCTTCCAATTCAAACTGGCACAGGGTTTGCTTGAACCATTTGACGATCGCGCCTGCCGTATTGGCTCCTGCAAAACAATACGATAATCGTTTGGCGTCATATAAATAAGGCCAGACAATCAAACCTTTTCCTTTCGCAGGCTGGTCGGAGATAAGTGCAGCACACATCGAAGTGCCGATAGAAGCGGCGTAAATGCCGGATTCCAATACCCCCAGCCCGATGTTTGCGGCGCCGCAGTCGATTCCGCCGGCGATGACGGGCATACCTTCAGAAAGCCCCAGTTCTTCTGCTGCTTTTTTCGTCAATCCGCCAACGATATCCGTTGACTCTACAATCCTTTGCGGCATCATCGACATAGGAATTCCCATTTGATCCATTAATGTTTTTGACCATGTCCTTGTATTCATGTCAAAGATCCCGCCAATATTGCCTGCCGAAGAATAGTCAATCGCAATTTCACCAGTCAAATGGTAGATGACGTAATCGTTAGGCGGGAGAAAGAGTTTCGTTTTTTTCCAGTTTTCCGGTTCATGGCGTTTCATCCATAAAATTTTTGTGTAGCCGTAATATGGATCTGCCCCGTTATAAGTGATTTCCTGCAAGTTTTCTTCCCCGATATGCTCAAGCACCCATTTCGTTTCTTCTTCAGCTCTTCTGTCCATCCAGATCATGCAAGGCCTTACAGGTTTCAAGTTTTCATCCAGCGGTATGCCGGAACCTCCGTAAAGCCCGCTAATTGCAATCGCGGCAATCTTTTCTTTTGGAATGCCGGATTTTTGTACCGTGTTGCGGATAGAGGTTTTGGCCGCGTCTAGCCATACGTCCGGCCACTGCTCCGCCCATAGAGGTCTCGGGGTGATAATGTCATATTCTTGCAAGTCCTGGGCAATCAGATGGCCTTCTGTATCCATCAGCACTGTCTTTGTTCCTGAAGTTCCAATGTCTGTTCCTAGTAAATAGTTCATTAAATAAGCTCCTCGTATAATAAGTTTCAAATCCAAAGTTGATGTCAATTTCCAGTTCGTTTTGCTCATTGACAAGTGAATATAAGGTTTTTATTTCGGGCGAGCTCGTAATGATAGAATCATTAGATACAAGTGAAGGCACCATCTACAACAAAATCAGCACCGGTTGTAAATGTGCTCGTGTCACCTGCAAGGTATACACAAATGGATTGCAATTCTTCCGGTTTTCCCATCCGGTGAAGCGGGGCCATCTTGTTCCATTGTTCAATTAAGGGCTTCAGACTTGGAGAATTTAATGTCAGTTCTGTGCCCATATATCCCGGGCTGATACAGTTGACCCGCACATTTTTGTCCGCCCATTCGACAGCCAGTGATTTCGTCAATTGAATAACGCCTGCTTTAGAAGCATTGTAGGAGCATTGCGGCTGCGGTACGTTGACAATATGTCCGGACATGGAGGCTGTATTGATAATTGAACCGCCACCTTGTTGAATCATCACTTTGCCGGCTGCCTGTGCGGTTAAAAAGATCCCTGTAAGGTTTACATCTATGACTTTTTTCCATTGTTCGAAGGTCATTTCTTCAGCCGGGACATTCAGGCAAATCCCTGCATTGCAAAACGCAACATCAATCCGCCCGAATGCATCCAATATTTTTGTGGTCATTGCCTTTACATCCTCTGGTTTTGTCACATCGGCTTGTACTGCAATGGCCTGGACCGGATGATTTTCTTGCAGTTCTCTGGCGGTTTTTTCTGCTTCTTTTAAATCCACGTCAACAATTGCGATGTCTGCACCCGCTTCAGCAAAAGCAGTGGCAACGCTTTTACCAATCCCTCTTGCGCCGCCTGTTACGAAAATCTTTTTTCCATCCAATCTCATCTTTTCAATAATCCCCATTTGTGCTTACGCCCCTTTGATAAGTTATTTTATAAAATCATTTTATAAAACTTGTTTATATAATAAAACGCTTTTACGGGAGTGTCAATAGAAAGCGCTTAAAAACTGGATCCTAATATTTTAAAAAATTCTCAAAAATATCTGTACGATGCCATTCCTAAGTTGTGAGGCATTTGTCTGTATGTTATAGTGAATTTAAACAACTGTTTTTATCAATCGTATTTATATAATGGGGTCATCACATGGCGAATAGCATGACATTGAAAGATATAAAAAAGAATAATTATTCCTTGATCTATCACTTGATTTATCAGCATAAAAAACTTTCCAAACAAGAAATTGCGAATATGCTTCATTTAAGTCTGCCGACCGTTAGCCAGCATTTGACGCAGTTGGAGAAGAAAAATCTAATTCAAAAAAATGGATACTTCGAATCTTCTGTTGGCAGGCGGGCTGCAGCTTATACCATATGTCAACAGGCGCGTATTGGGATCGGGGTTGAAATCCAAAAAGAGAAGGTCCACATTTTGGCGGTTGATTTACGGGGCACAGTCTTTCAACAAAAAGAGCTGTATCTGACTTATGCCAATGATGGCCATTATTTCAAACAAGTTAGCCAGGAAGTACAGGCATTTATCGATCATTTTGATTATAAGAAAGAACAAGTGCTGGGAATTGGATTTGCAGTACAGGCCCTGACTTCTAACGACGGAGAAAAAATTGTGTACGGCAAAATATTGGATTGTACAGGATTGGATATCCATGTTTTTGCCCGGCATCTTGACTATCCTTGCAAGTTCTTGCATGATGCAAAATGTGCGGCTACAACAGAGCTTTGGATGAGAAAAGACATTGGGGATGCGGTATATTTATCGATCGGGACGCATCTTGGCGGAGCGATTATTATCAATGACCAAATTTATATGGGGAAAGATGGGCACAGCGGGACTGTCGAACATATGACAATTGATCCGAATGGTTCTTTGTGTTACTGCGGAAAAAGAGGCTGCATGGAAACGCTCTGTTCCATCCATGCACTACTAAAAAAAGAAGAATCCCTGGCATTTTTCTTCCGGCAAGTTCGGTCAGGGGTGCCTTCCTATGTGGAGAGATGGCATACTTTTTTAGAACATCTGGCTTTTTCCATTAATAATATTCGCCTTGTAATCAACCGGGATTTTATTTTAGGTGGGCATATTTCCCCGTATTTAAAAGATGAAGATTTACAAATTCTCCATGAAAAGGTAAATGAGAAGACAGCTTTTCCAAGCGAAGAACCGTTTATCTTTATTAGCCGTTCCAATGAAGACGGTGTGCCGGTCGGTGCTGCCATCCCGTTTATCCAATCGTTTCTGGACAGTATTTAACAGAGGCGGCAAATCAAAAACCATGTTGAAAATGCAAGATGAAACGGCCTCCGGATATGGGAGGCCGTTTCAGTATGGAAGGAATATGCTTGTGCCTCCTATACAAAAACTTAGGTCCTGCCACTACTTAAACAGACTCAACATTGGATGGCAAACGATGGCGTATATTCCAAGAACGGTTACGGAAAACCCGGCACAACCGGGAATCCGCCTCCAAATTGAAAAAAAATCTCTTTATATATATAAGAATGAAAAAACATGGGTATAGATCTGTATATAAGGGAGGTTATGGCAGTGAAGGCAGTTACATTTCAAGGTGCGAAAGACATACAGGTAAAAGAAGTTGATGATCCGTCATTAAAAAAGCGGGATGATATTTTAATCAGGATTACCTCAACGGCCATTTGTGGATCTGATTTGCATATTTATAACGGAGCTATGCCGGCGCGCCCGGGATTTGTGATCGGGCATGAGCCGATGGGAATCGTTGAAGAGGTTGGCTCGGAAGTGACAAAAGTGAAAAAAGGCGACCGGGTTGTGCTGCCGTTTACGGTTTCGTGCGGGCATTGCTATTACTGCCAGCACGGGATGGAGTCCCAGTGTGACAACTCGAATCCGAATGAAGAGGTCGACACAGGCGGTTTATTTGGTTACACAGAGCGGTACGGAGATATTCCGGGCGGGCAGGCTGAGTACCTGCGTGTACCGTTCGGCAATCAAATGCCGTTTGTGATTCCTGAATCTTGTGAGCTGGAGGACGAGGCGTTGCTGTTCTTGTCGGATGTGCTTCCAACGGCATATTGGAGTGTTGAAAATGCCGGTGTGAAGCAGGGAGACACGGTCGTTGTGCTCGGCTGCGGGCCGATCGGCTTGATGACCCAGAAATTTGCATGGCTGAACGGTGCCAGCAGGGTAATTGCAGTTGACCATGTGCCCTACCGGTTAAAGCATGCCCAGAAAATGAATAGAGTCGAAGTGTATAATTTTAAAGAATACAATGAAATGGGAAAGTATTTACGTGAGATTACCAATGGCGGGGCTGATGTGGTAATCGATTGCGTCGGCATGGACGGAAAAAAATCCGCGGTTGAAAAGATCGAGCAAAAACTCAAGTTGCAGGGCGGCACAATCAGCGCGATTCAAATTGCGATGGAAGCGGTCAGGAAGTTTGGCACTATCCAGCTGACAGGGGTATACGGTTCGGTTTACAATGCATTCCCGCTTGGCAGGCTGTTCGAACGCAATATCACCCTGAAAATGGGACAGGCGCCGGCTGTACATCTGATGCCGAAACTCTTTCAAGACATTACAGAGAAAAAGTTTGACCCAACTGAAATCATAACCCATAAAATTTCGCTAGATAAAGCAAGCGAGGCCTATCAATTGTTCAATGATCATAAAGATGGCTGCATAAAAGTCGTATTAAAACCATAAAAAATGCCGGCTCCGTATATTTTTTAAAAGCGGGGCCGGCATTTTTTGGGATGTCTGTCAGCGCCCGATTTTGCCGGCAGTTGCCAACAGAACAAGGATTCAATTGGAAAAGGCATTTATGTCGTCCTCCGTGTGAGTGCGTGGATGAAATAAATAAATTGATTGAATTTGAAGGCGCTTACTCATAAAATAATAGTAAAACATGTAAAGGAGCCTCAAAAATGTCGAAAGTATTGATTGTAAAAGCCCATCCATTTTCCGAAGAATACTCGCGTACTATGAAAGTGACGAATGCTTTTTTAACGTTTTTCCGAA
>NZ_JARTJQ010000052.1:0-30117 GCF_036225245.1 Weizmannia sp. CD-2023 | reverse complement strand
TTAAACTTATTATACGAGGTGGGAGAACAATGGAAACCATAATGGTATTGATCTTTTTCGGAATGGTTGCCGTCATGATGGCAGTAACACCGTACATTACAAGAAAAACGGAAAGTTTTGGGGTCACCATCCCAGAGGCAGCCTACCTGGATCCTGAACTGAAAAAACTGAGGAAACAATACGCCGCAGTCATTATTGTCTTCAGCATCCTTCTGGCAGCCGCCCTGTTCATAGCTGTAAGCACAAGCCAGTTGCTTCAAACTGGTTTCGCTCTCGCAGTCCTTGTTGACATTGCCGGTAATTTTCTCATCTATCTTTATTTTCACCGAAAAATGAAGGCAATCAAGAAGACGCGGAACTGGGCAGCCGGGAAAAAGCAGGCGATCATCGTCGACCCGAAATTCCGGAGCCAGAAACTCATTTTTTCCAACGCATGGTTTCTGATCCATGCAAGCGTGACAGCAGCCACTTTCCTGATGACATGGTTGTGCTACGGACGGATTCCGGACCGGATCGCCATGCATTATGATTTTAACGGTACACCGACAGACTGGGTGGAAAAATCGTACCGGACCGTGTTTGAACTGCCAACTGTCCAGCTGTTCTTGCTTATCCTGTTCATTTGGCTGAATACGATGATTGCAAAAAGCAAACAGCAGCTCAATGCCGAAAGACCGGAAGCCTCCCTCGAGCAAAATGTCCGTTTCCGGCGCAGATGGTCAGCATTTATGATCATTACAGGCTTGCTTATGATTTTACTATTTTTTGCCATTCAGCTTTCCTTTATTGTGCCGGTCCCGATTGCCTGGTTGTCGTACGGAGGCATGGGCGCGGTCCTGTTGATTGTGGCCGGGGCGGTTTTGCTCTCGGTTATCACCGGGCAGGGCGGCAGCCGCATCCGCGTAGGCAATGGTGCCGTTCAGGGCCGCTTCCAGTATGATGACGATGCGTATTGGAAACTCGGCGTTTTTTACTTCAATCGCAACGATCCTTCCTTATGGGTGGAAAAAAGGTTCGGGAGCGGCTGGACCCTTAACTTTGCGCACCCGGCAGGCTGGATTATCCTCGGGCTCATTATTCTGATTCCGCTTTTGCTTGGTGTTTTCTTTTCTTAAAAAACAAGGGGGCTGCTCCAAAGAATGGAAGCAACCCCTTTTATTATTCACTTTCAAGATCAACCCATTTGTCTGCCCAATTTTGCACTTCATCAAGGACCGGCTTGATCGCCTCGCCTTTTTCTGTCAACCGGTATTCGATCCGGACAGGGCTTTCCGGGTACACTTCCCGTACAAGGATGCCCTGGTCTTCCAGCTCCTTCAGCCGCTCCGAAAGCACCTTTTGGCTGATATGCGGGATAAGCTCCGCCATTTCGTTAAACCGCATCGGCCCATTAGAAAGGACACGGATAATCACGCCAACCCAGCGTTTTCCCAATAGCTGAAACGCCTTTTCGAAACGCGGACATAAACTTTGGTTTCCCATTTTTGTAACGCACCTTTCTCATCAACCCTGCATTCCGGGGCTATATCAACAAAAGCCTTTTTAACCATTATACATGAATTGTAAACTTACTAAAAGTAACTAGCTAACAATCTCTGTCCAGTGGAACTGCTGCGTTCGGCCGAAAAAGCTGGCAAACCCGTGACGGAAATGGCCCTAAAAAATCCCCAAATAAAGACGAAAAAATGAAAATGGAAGGAAATCACGGTGAAACGGTGCCACCCCCAAACAAAAAAAGTAAAATGAGAAATGTTCCAATGGGTCCCCGGTCGGGTAAAGTTCTTCCAATCCATTGAATTTTCATATAAAATAGAGGGAGTAAAGAAAGGGAGGTTTTTAAGGTGAAAAAATTACTTTTCTATACGGTAGTAGGCTTTGCCGGCTACCAATACTTCAAATCAAAAGAAAACCGTGAAAAAGCGGCAGATGCCTTGAACAAGTTTTATGGAAACGTGGAAAAATGGCTCTCAAATTTTCAGCAATCAAATCGCGGCGGAAACAGGCAATCCGGCACACAAGCCTAAAGGCAGACAGTGATTGGGCGTAGTTACCATTGCGATTCAGTCAGGCGAATGCTTGAAATGATCTCCCACCTGCTCTTTGGCCATGAGGATGGGAGACTTCTTTCATAAATCCGTTAAAATGGACTTGATCATTCACGCCCTCTTCTAATCCCCGTTCACCCACAACTGTAAAATTTTCCCTGGGCCATCACAACAGGGAAGTCGTGAACCTTCCAAATCTCAAATAAAATTTACAGGTGTAAAAACCATACGGAGACGGGTGAAGTATCATGGCCGAAAGCGGATAAAATAAATACTGAATCTTGAATGTTCCCTGGCAAAATACGGCAACCGAAACAATAAGCCTCATGTAAAAAACTCCCCAAAGCCTGGTGAATATATAAAATGAACCTAAATTTTTCGCGTTAAAATCAATTACGATGGCTACACATACAGAAGTAGGAATGTTTAGTTCAACTTATGCAGCAGCCGAAAGCAGAAAACACGTTTCTTAACTTAATGCAAAACGGGTGCGGGAACACGCTGGGTCCGGGAAAGAAGCTGGTTTTAAATCTGGATGGTTCCCTGCAAAGTGCCTATCATAAAATTGACAACTATCAAGTCTTAACCTTTTTGACAAACCCACCCTCATGCCCGAAAATGGCTGTAAGAAGAGTGAACTTTATGCAAACAAAAGCGGTCGTTTTTATTGACGCCGTTTAAGAGAGGGATACAAATGTCGGTGACATCATACGTCGATCAATATGGATATATTGTGCTGCTTTTGGCACTTTTGCTCGAAATGATTGCAGTTCCGCTTCCAGGCGAAGTGCTGATGAGCTATGCCGGTTATATGGTGCACCAGGGGCAGCTCAACTGGATCTTGAGCATTCTCATTGCCGCCACCGGTACATCTGTCGGCATGACAACGGCCTATTTTATCGGGCAGCGGCTCGGCGGCCCGTTTTTACATAAATACGGCCATTTTATCCATCTCGGCCCGTCCCAGCTTGAAAAAACATCGCGCTGGTTTAATAAATATGGGAATAAATTGCTTATCGTCGCGTATTTTATACCAGGTGTCCGCCACATCACCGGCTATTTTTCCGGAATTACGAAACTGCCATTCCGGTCATTTGCCACTTTTGCCTATTCCGGCGCTTTGATTTGGACAAGCACGTTTATTTCCCTCGGGAAGCTGCTTGGCTCGCAGTGGGAGCAGTTCCACGAAGCGGTAAAAAAATATCTCGTCATAGGCGGTATTGTAAGCGCCGGCTTAATCATCGCGTATTATGTGTTCCGCTATTTCCATAAGCAGATTTTCTGGGCGATGATGGCGGTGCTCCGGCGCGTTTTCATGATTTTCCGCAGCCGGGTGCGCGCCGAGTTTGTGATCATCGGCACCACGCTGGTGACATTGTTTTTGATTGTGTTAATGATCACAATGATTCAAAACCTTTTCAGCGAAGATTTCAGCGACTTTAACGAGGTGACCTCTTTAATCGTATCGCTTTTGTTCAAACACCATTGGGCAGGCGTCATGAAAGGGATGCTGGCGCTCAGCTCGCGGCAGGCGCTCATTCTCGTCATGGTGTTGACGGTTCTTTGGATCATTTGGAAAGGCAAAGATCGCACGCACGAATTTTTGATTATGCTGCTTGTCACAATCGGCGGGGAACTGTATCAAAATGTGCTGCATGAAGTGTTCCACCGGATGTCGGAAACGGAAATTCCGACGTTTTCCCACTTTGTCTTCTCATTTCCGAGCGACCAGGCGATGATGATTCTGATCATTTACGGCTATTTTACATATCTCGTTGTCCGGCACGCTGAGATGTTTTGGGTCCATACGTTTATGGATGTACTTCTTTTAGCTGTTCTGTTGTTCGCAGCTGTCAGCCATATTTATTTCGGCCTTGAAATCCCGAGTAACATTGCGGGCGGTTATGTATTCGGCGGCGTCTGGCTTGGCTTAAATATTTTATTGCTGGAAATTTTCCGTATGATATGATGGATAAGAAAGCAAATGTTGGAGGGGAAACATGTTCTCAGACTTTGTCACACAAATTTTAACAGCACTCGCTGATCTGGGTTACTTCGGTGTTGCGATCGGGCTTGCGATTGAGATTATCCCGAGCGAGATTGTCCTTGCCTATGCCGGCTATTTAATTTCCCGGGGAGAGATCAATTATTTCGGCGCCATTGCAGCGGGCACACTTGGCATTTTGATTGCCCAACTGATTTTATACTGGATCGGTGCATACGGTGGGCGCCCGTTCTTGCTAAAGTACGGTAAATATTTGCTGATTCACGAAAGGCATCTCGATGTCGCGGAAGAATGGTTCAACAAGTACGGCGCCGGTGTTATTTTTACGGGCCGATTCATCCCGGTCATCCGCCAGGCCATTTCGATCCCGGCCGGCATTGCCAAAATGTCGTATTTCAAGTTCATTTTTTTCACGCTGCTTGCGACCATTCCGTGGGCAGTGCTGTTTATCTTTCTCGGTGAACGTCTCGCATCAAACTGGGCACAAATTGATGACGTTGCGGCTCCTTATGTCAAGCCGGTTACCATTATCGCGATCATCATCATTGTGCTTTATATCGCTTACTCCATGTACCGCAAGAAAAAAAGAGCCTGACCCTCTATTTAGGGGGCCGGGCTTTTTCCATAGATGAGGGAAGAGTGGAAACGGTGGGGTTCGGATCCCAAGAACGGCTAACTCCCACCAAATCAAAGATATAGGTTAGCTGCTATAATTGTTCAAAATCCTTAACCAAAAAAACCGCCTGCACAAAGCAGACGGCGAAAAAGGGGGTTAACATGGATGAAAAAGCAAGCCTAGTTTGCATCTTGCCTGATTACAAGAAAAAGGATAACGCAGGAAGCTTAAAACAATCTTAACAGGCCGAAATTTTGAAAAAGAGGCATGTTTATCTGCTATGGCCGAAAAAAACCGCCTGCACAAAGCAGACGGCCAAAAAAGGGGGTTAACATGGATGAAAAAGCAAGCCGGATTTTCATCTTGCCTGATTACAAGAAAAAGGATAACGCCGAAAGCTTAAAACAATCTTAACAGGCCGAGATTCAGAAAAAGAGGCAGGCTTGCCCACTACCCCCAGAAAAAATCGCCTGCTCAAGGGCGGCGGCCGAAAAAGGGGACATATGAAAAAGTAGGTTGTAATCTCTCTTGCAAAGAAAAGCATACCTGCCGAAACTTAAAAAATGCTTAAAACCCCACATCTCCCGGCTATAAAAAAACGCCTGCACAAAGCAGACGAACCAACAAAAGCTCTTACCTGATGACAAACATCAATATACCGCTGGAAAATAAAAAACGCCTTAACTTTGCATGAAAGTTATGTGAAATTCCCCACAAATTATGATCTCGACAAAAATAACAAAATTTCATCAAAATTTTCGTGACAAATTGCCGCTTTTAGATAATAATAATGAAGACAGACTACTAAAACGAGGGATTCTATGGAGTCAAGAGTAGCGAAAAAAAAGAAAAAACGGTCAAGAGTCCGCTGGCGCAGAGTGTTCCTTATGCTCTTTTTACTGCTCATCGTCGCCGGCGCGGGTTACACAGCCTATCAATACTACGCTGGCGTTCATCAGACAGACCCGAATGATGTCTTAAATATGGACAATCTGGAATTTAACGGTAAAAAGGATGCAAATGGCCGCACCAATATTCTCCTTCTCGGAATTGATCGGCGCGGGCAAGAAGATTCAAGAACCGATACCATCATGATTGCCCAATATGACCCGAAGAATAACCAGGTGAAGCTCATTTCGATTATGCGTGACATTTATGCCGAAATTCCGGGGTATAGAAACTATAAAATTAACACAGCCTACTATCTTGGCAATCTGAAGAATCAAAAAAAGGGTGTTGAATTGCTGCGTCAAACACTCAAAACCAATTTTGACATTGATGTGCAATATTATGCACTTGTCGATTTCCAAGGTTTTGTTAAAATTGTCGATACCCTGGCGCCTCAAGGCATTGAAATGAACGTGGAACATAAAATGTCGGAAAACATCGGCTTGACGCTTTATCCTGGAAAACAGCTGATGCATGGGAAACAATTGCTCGCCTACGCACGATTCAGACATGACGCGCAAGGCGACTTTGGCCGGGTTGCCCGCCAGCAAAAAGTGCTTAAAGCGCTCCAATCTGAAGTTTTCAGCGTGAATGGTATCGCCAAAGCGCCGAAACTGCTTGGAACCATTCAGCCGTATATTGCCACCAATATGAGCAAAATGAACATTCTTGCGCTCGCCAAAGACGCCGTCGGAGGCAACCTCAAGGTAAAAACAATGACCGTACCGGTTGCCGGCACCTATACCAATGTCAGCTATCCGGGCGTCGGCGCCGCACTCGAAGTGGACAAAGAAAAAAATATAGAAGCCATCAAACAGTTTTTGGATGAATAACAGGGGCCGGTTCCGGCTCTTTTTTTGTTGCAGACAGAAAGCCGTACCGGGAGCAAATTGTCCTTTTGGAGGGTTCAAAAAGACAAAAGAAAGCCGGACTAGGAGCAAATTGTCTTTTTGAAGGGTTCAAAAAGACAAAAGAGAGCCGTACCGGGAGCAAATTGTCCTTTTGGAGAGCTCTAAAAGACAAAAGAAAGCCGGACCAGGAGCAAATTGTCCTTTTGGAGAGCTCAAAAAGACAAAAGAGAGCTGGACCAGGAGCAAATTGTCCTTTTGGAGAGCTCAAAAAGACAAAAGAGAGTCGGATCAGGGGCGAATTGTCCTTTTGGAGGGCTCAAAAAGACAAAAGAAAGCCGGACCAAGAGCAAATTGTCTTTTTGAAGGGTTCAAAAAGAAAAAAGAGAGCCGTACCGGGAGCAAATTGTCTTTTTGGAGAGCTCAAAAAGACAAAAGAAAGCCGGACCAAGAGCAAATTGTCCTTTTGGAGGGCTCAAAAAGACAAAAGAGAGTCGGATCAGGGGCGAATTGTCCTTTTGGAGGGCTCAAAAAGACAAAAGAGAGTCGGATCAGGGGCGAATTGTCCTTTTGGAGAGCTCAAAAAGACAAAAGAGAGCCGGACCAAGAGCAAATTGTCTTTTTGAAGGGCCCAAAAAGACAAAAGAAAGCCGGACCAAGAGCAAATTGTCTTTTTGGAGAGTTCAAAAAGACAAAAGAGAGCTGGACCAAGAGCAAATTGTCCTTTTGGAGGGTTCAAAAAGACAAAAGAAAGCCGTACCGGGAGCAAATTGTCCTTTTGGAGGGCTCAAAAAGGCAAAAGAAAGCCAATTAGACAAAAGGGACGAAACCGCATCCAATATGAATTTCAATTTCCCCCTTGTCATGTCACCCGGCAAAGTGTAAAGTATAAATAAGTCAAAATTTTAAGTACGTTCAATCGAATAGCCTTATCAAGAGAGGCGGAGGGACTTGGCCCGATGAAACCTCAGCAACCAGCCCATACGGCACGGTGCTAAATCCAACAGGTATACCTGAAAAGATAAGGAGAATGTTGTCATCTTGCCTCCTTTTCTGGGAGGCTTTTTTCATATCATTCAAAGGGAGTGTAAAAATTTGAACCTTCTCGAAACGTTAAAAAACCGCATCCTTGTTGCAGACGGGGCAATGGGGACACTGCTATATGCATACGGCGCCGACACATGTTATGAGTCATTCAACCTGACCCATCCGGAAGACATCCACGCGATCCACCGCGCCTATATCGAAGCAGGCGCATCGGTCATCCAGACAAACACGTACAGCGCCAACTATATCAAGCTGGCACAGTATGGCCTGGAAGAAAAAGTAAAAGACATCAACAAAGCGGCCGTCCGGATTGCAAAAGAAGCGGCAAACCGTGACACATTTATACTCGGCACAGTCGGCGGTATCCGCGGCCAGCGCAAAACCGAAGCAACACTTGCCGAAATCAAGCGTACGTTCCGCGAGCAGATTTTTCACCTCCTGGACGAAGGAGTTGATGCCCTGCTTTTGGAAACGTATTTTGACGCGGAAGAACTGTATACGGTCGTTGACATTGCGAAAAAAGAAGCGGATGTCCCGGTCATCGCCCAGTTCTCGCTTATCGAACCGGGCGTGCTCCAAAACGGAACCCCGGTCCGCGACGCGTTCAAGGAACTTGAAAACCGCGGCGCCGATGTGACCGGCCTGAACTGCCGGCTCGGCCCGCACCACATGATCCAGGCGTTCGAAGAAATCCCGATACCGAAGCGTGCCTTTTTGTCCGCATACCCGAATGCGAGTCTTTTAGATTACGAGGAAGGCCGGTTCACGTTCACAAATAACGCCGATTATTTTAAAACATGTGCCGAAAAACTTGTCGAACAGGGTGTGCGCCTGATCGGCGGCTGCTGCGGCACAACGCCGGCCCACATCAAAGCAATCGCAGAAGGGGTGCAGGGGCTTTTGCCTGTCACAGAAAAAACGGTCCGCCCGCCGAAAATTGAAATCGCAGCCGCCCCGGCGCAGCACGAACCACCGTTGCATGAAATCGTAAAAAAGCGCCGCTCTGTCATTGTCGAATTGGATACGCCGAAAACTCTGAACACGACTCGCTTTTTTGAAGGGGCAAAAGCGCTGCACGACGCCGGCATCGATGCCTTGACAATGGCCGACAACTCGCTTGCAAGCCCGCGCATCAGCAACACAGCGATTGCTTCAATTTTAAAAGAGAAACATGGCATCCGGCCGCTTGTTCATATTACATGCCGTGATCGTAATTTGATCGGGCTGCAGTCGCACTTAATGGGCCTTGCTGCGCTCGGGATTGACCAGGTGCTTGCCATCACGGGGGATCCGACAAAAATCGGCGACTTCCCGGGAGCGACGAGCGTATACGATTTGTCATCCATGGAACTGATCGCAATGATCAAGCAATTCAATGATGGCATCTCCCATTCCGGCAAATCGCTTCACAGGAAAACGAATTTTTCCGTCGCGGCTGCATTTAACCCGAACGTCCGCAATCTTGATAAAACGGTCGGGAGGTTGGAGCGCAAAATCCGCCACGGTGCCGATTATTTTATCACCCAGCCTGTGTTCAGCACGGAAAAAATCGAGCAAATCCATGAAGCAACGAAGCATTTGGACGCACCGATCTATCTTGGCATTATGCCGCTTACCAGCTACCGGAACGCGGTCTTTCTGCACAATGAAGTGCCGGGCATCAAACTGACGGATGAAATTTTGGCGGCGATGGAAAAAACAAATGGCGACCCTGCGAAAGCGCGTGAAGAAAGCCTTGCGATCAGCCGTACCCTGATCGACGCGGCCCTCGGCTATTTCAACGGCATTTACTTAATTACGCCGCTCGAACGCTACGAACTGACGGTGGAATGCACGCGCTATATCCACGAAAAAACAGCAGTGCAAGGCGCAGGCATTGTCTGAGACTGCAACGAAAAGAGTACAGGCGGATTCATTAAAGTGAAACTTTGATAGCACTGTCCAATTGCAAGATTAAGAAAAGAGCTCAAGAAGGCAAAACGAAACCTTGGCCGGCTTCAGCCCCGGCGAGATGCATGCACTTTAAACTCAATCAAAAGTGGCACCGGCGCCGCCAGCATCGGAACGCGGCCCAGCCAGGTACCAAATGTTACCGTACGTCGCAATCTCAATATCAAACGTACAACCAAAGGGGGAATTTTTCATGGGGCAAACGTTATTTGAACAGCAGCTTGCAAACCGCATTCTCATCCTTGACGGGGCGATGGGGACGATGATCCAGCAGCAACACCTTACCGCGGCAGATTTTGGCGGCGAAGCATACGAAGGCTGCAATGAACACTTGAATCTCACAGCGCCCGATATCATCCGCTCGATCCATGAAGCATATCTCGAAGCGGGGGCCGACATCATCGAAACGAACACATTTGGCGCAACGTCTATTGTCCTTAACGAGTACGGCCTCGGGCATCTCGCTGAAAAAATCAACATCGAAGCCGCGCGCATCGCCAAGCAGGCTGCCAAAAAATTTTCCACACCCGAGCGGCCGCGGTTTGTCGCCGGTTCGATGGGCCCGACAACAAAGACGCTCTCCGTCACGGGCGGCACCACTTTTGACGCGCTCAAAACCGCTTACCAGGAACAGGCTTGCGGGCTCATAAAAGGCGGCGTCGACGTGCTCCTTCTCGAAACATCGCAGGACTTGCTGAACGTCAAAGCCGCTTTTCTTGGCATTACGGACGCATTTAACGAAACCGGAAAAAAACTGCCGCTTCTCATCTCCGGCACCATTGAACCGATGGGCACAACGCTTGCCGGCCAGAACATCGAAGCATTTTACATTTCCGTCGAGCATATGCAGCCGGCCGCAGTCGGGCTTAACTGCGCGACCGGCCCGGAGTTCATGGCCGACTCGATCCGCACACTCGCGGGGCTCGCCAAAACGGCAGTGAGCTGTTACCCGAACGCCGGGCTTCCCGACGAAGAAGGGCATTACCACGAAACACCGGAATCGCTCGCTGTCAAAATGAAAGGCTTCGCCGAAAAAGGCTGGCTCAACATCGCAGGCGGCTGCTGCGGCACAACACCTGCCCATATCAAAGCACTGAATGAAGCACTTGCCGGGCTCCCGCCGCGCCAGCCTGCAAAACAAGAGCACCACGTCGTCTCCGGCATCGAACCCTTTATTTACGATGACCCGTCCACCCGCCCGATTTTTGTCGGCGAACGCACAAACGTCATCGGTTCGCGCAAGTTCCGGCGCCTGATCGCGGAAGGCAAATGGGAAGAAGCGAGCGAAATTGCCCGTACCCAGGTCAAAAACGGCGCACAGATCATCGACATCTGCCTCGCCGACCCGGATCGCGATGAAATCAGTGACATGGAAAATTTTATTTCGATCGCCGTGAAAAAAGTGAAAGTGCCGTTTATGATCGATTCCACGGACGAAAACGTAATCGAAAAAGCTTTTACATACTGCCAAGGAAAAAGCATTGTCAATTCCATTAACCTTGAAAACGGGACGGAACGGTTTGAAAAAGTCGTGCCGCTCCTCAAAAAATACGGGGGTGCCGTTGTCGTCGGCACGATCGATGAAGAGGGGATGGCTGTCACTGCCGAACGGAAACTTGAGATAGCGCGCCGCTCTTATGACCTGCTCGTCGATACGTACGGGCTCAACCCGCGTGATCTCATTTTTGACCCGCTCGTGTTCCCGGCTGGCACTGGCGACAAGCAGTATTTTGGCGCAGCAAAAGAAACAGTCGAAGGCATCCGCCTCATCAAAGAAGCGATGCCGGAATGCCAGACGATCCTCGGCGTCAGCAATGTTTCATTCGGGCTGCCACCTGCCGGGCGTGAAGTGCTAAACTCAGTGTTTCTCTACCACTGTACGAAAGCCGGGCTGGATTACGCCATCGTGAACACAGAAAAACTCGAACGCTTTGCGTCCATCCCGGAAGAGAACGTGAAAATGGCCGAAAAACTGTTGTTTGAAACGAGTGACGAAGCCCTTGCCGCGTTCACCGAATATTACCGCGGCAAGGTGCAGGAGAAAAAAGCGCCAAAGAGCACGATGACGCTTGCCGAACGGCTTGCGAATTACGTTGTCGAAGGGACGAAAGAAGGCCTCATCCCGGATCTTGAACAGGCTTTGAAGGAATACCCGGATCCGCTCGCCATTATCAACGGCCCGCTTATGGACGGGATGGCGGAAGTCGGCCGCCTGTTTAACGACAACCAGCTCATCGTCGCAGAAGTCTTGCAGAGTGCGGAAGTGATGAAAGCATCCGTCGCATTCCTTGAGCCTTTTATGGAAAAAAATGAAACAAGCACAAAAGGGAAAGTGCTGCTCGCAACCGTGAAAGGCGACGTCCATGATATCGGCAAAAATCTGGTCGACATCATTTTGTCAAATAATGGCTATAAAGTGGTCGACCTTGGCATCAAAGTGGCGCCGGCTGATCTTATCCACGCCGTCCGTAAAGAGAAACCGGATGTAATCGGGCTATCCGGCCTCCTTGTCAAATCCGCCCAGCAAATGGTCGTCACTGCCCAGGATTTGCGGGAAGCGGGCATCCGTCAGCCGATACTGGTCGGCGGTGCAGCCCTGTCGCGGAAATTCACGGTAAATAAAATCGCTCCGCAATATGAAGGGCTTGTGCTGTATGCAAAAGACGCAATGGAGGGCCTCACGCTTGCGAACAAATTGCAGGATGAATCGGAACGAAGCTCGCTCGAAACGGAACTTGCCAACCAGCGCAGCGGCGGGACAAGGGTGGCGGCCGTGAATGCCGGCGGAGCACCGGTTGCGACTTTACCGCGCCGTTCTTCGGTATCCCCGGATGCGCCGGTATACCAGCCGGCGGATTTGAAGCGGCATGTGCTGCGCAATTATCCGCTTGCCCATATCGAGCCCTACGTGAACATGCAAATGCTCCTCGGCCACCATTTAGGATTGAAAGGCCGCGTCGAAAAGCTGCTTGCGGAGGGAGACGAACGCGCCCTCAAGTTGAAACAGCAGGTGGATGAACTGCGCGAATGGGTGATGAAAGAAAAATTGCTTCAGCCATCCGCTGTATACCAATTTTTCCCTGCCCAATCGGATGGTAATGATTTGATTCTTTACGAACCGGCTGGAGAGCCTGGTACATTAGATCCGAAATCTTTATCCGTCCTAGAGCGATTTACGTTCCCGCGCCAGGCAAAGCCGCCGTATTTGTGCCTTGCCGATTATGTCCGGAGCGTGGACAGTGGGGTCGTAGATTACGTCTGCATGTTCGCGGTCGTTGCCGGCAAAAACATCCGCCATCATGCACGCTATTTGAAAGAGGCGGGCGAATACTTCAAAAGCCATGCCCTCCAGGCGCTTGCCCTCGAAACGGCAGAAGGCTTCGCCGAGCGACTGCATGAACTGATACGCAGCCAATGGGGCTTCCCGGACACGGCTGATTTCACAATGCAGCAGCGCTTTGCCGCCAAATACCAGGGCCAGCGCTACTCTTTTGGCTACCCGGCCTGCCCGAACCTCGAAGATCAGGCCAAACTGTTTAAATTGTTGCAACCGCAAAAAATCGGCCTCCACTTGACCGAAGGCTACATGATGGAACCCGAAGCCGCCGTCACCGCGCTTGTGTTCTCCCATCCTGAGGCAAGATATTTTGCGGTATGACCGAATCTCCTTTGCCATGGCCGTATAGGAATAGGACCATCCGGCGGCAGGATACTTGGCGGTATGACCCCCAAAGCGGGCCCCGGCCCGCTTTGGGTTTTTTAAAGCAAGGAACAACCTACAACATGGACGTTTACTACATTAAGAAGAGGCTAAAACTCCGCTTTCTTAACCTAGACATGTTCTACATTAAGAAACGGCTAAAACTGCCGTTTCTTTCTTAACGTAGAGAGGTTCTATGTTTAGTAACGCTCGAAAAATCCACTGCTTTTTTAATATAGAAGGCTCTATGTTAAGGAACAGGCAAAATTCCCACTGCTTTCTTAACCTAGACATGCTCTACGTTAACAAGCAGCTGAAAATTCCGTTGCTTTCTTCATATAGAAATCCATGCTGTTTTTCCGGGCCAGCTCCATGTTGCGTTTTACAAAAAACCGTATAAATCGACAAAATCTGCGCTAACCCGATTTTTCTGTTCCGCCCGCAATGTTCCACGGGAAACATTTCAATGAAAACTGTGCAAGTTGAACAGGATCTTCTGAACAAATTCCACTTGCCAGCAAGCCCTTCTTCGATATGATAGAAGAATGGACGTACGAACATGCTTGACCCGCTTTCTTTCTATTAAAAATACGCCATGCTTTCACCTACCACGTTTCCTGTGGCATGAACGTTTATGTTAAATCGACGTCAACGCCGGCTGAATAAAACCTGTGCATCTCAAATTCGGCCAGTGCAGTCATCATCCTTGCAAAACTTTGCATGCCCAATCGTTGCGAATATTGACGTTTTTGCTGGCATGACAAGATGACAAGATACGATTCATTTCGACACAACCAGCAATATTTCCACGGAAATACCCACATGAAAAAGCCCGGATATCGGAATCCGGGCTTAAAATCCATCTATCTAAAAATGTGCGGCGACTGCGGCTAATTTTGATTCTTCCGCTCGTACCGAATCCTTTACGGCATGAGTGGAAAATCCGCATTGAGCCGTTTCGTTCTTTTCAGTTCTTAGCCAATGAAAGTCAAAAAGCTCCATTGCCTTTTAGCAACTTACCAAAAGCAAATGGCTTACTTACGGGAGAGGCGGTCTTTTGCATGGCCGACCGAGTCTTGGGCCTCGCCTTTCAATTTGTCCATTTTGCCTTCAGCTTGTTTTTCCGCATCGCCGGTGATTTCACCCCACGTATCTTTTGCTTCGCCTTTCAATTTGTTCCCTTTTCCTTTGAGTTTGTCCTTCATGGAGTCTTGATCCATTTTCATTCCTCCCATTCATATTGTTCATCTTTCCTATTCCCTGATCACAGGCCAATAAACGAAAAGTGCAAAAGAAATAGATGGAGAAGATTGTCATCCGGTCCGGCACAAAATTTAGTCAGTCACACCAAAATACAGGATCGGCACTTCACAATCCTGGCCAAATCAAATAGGGGAACCGCCACAATCAAAAAATACGCAAATCGCAACAGGAGAAGGAGATAGGAGTTCATATATAAAATGAACCTAAGTTTTTGCAATAAGCTTGAGCCCCATTTTGCATGAAGCAGGCAACAGAGCTGTGATATTTTATGGGACGTGAATAATCGGTGGGTAAAGGGAACGCATGCGCATCATCTCCGTCTCGCTCCAAAATTGGAATGAGGAAACGCATGCGTATATAGGTTGGATGGTGTTGCAGAGTGGATGTGTGTTCGGCGTAACGCCCAATTTCAACGATTGCACGCCCGTTCTCAAAGCACCTGAAAACAGCCCCTAGATCATTTTCTTCCATGGTATGTATTTGCCGAGGCCATGGTAATAGCTGGCACAAATAATCGTGCGGCTGAATTGTTTCTGAAATGTATGCACGGAGCAGTTCAGTTTCAGCTGCTGCTGATTGGAAAAAGTAACATAAAGGCCGTCCGCCGTGGCATCAAAGTCTATTATGTTTGCCAGGAAAATGAACTGGCAGTCATACGATCTCGGGGATTTTGTCGGTGTTGCAATCAAACCATCCCCCACCACAATCGGTGCCTTATTAAAGTTAAAAATTTGTTTTGTTCCCTTGAGAACGCCTTCAAAATCGCACATCCGGTAATGGATGCAAGCGTCCCGTAATAATTCAAGCTTGCTCTTCCGTGAGCGAAAAACGCCGTCCTGATCATAAATGACTGTTTGATATTCCGGATCAAATGCGGTATCCAGCGCCATCGTTTCTTTCCTGATTAGGTAGTCAATTTTTTCTGTCACAAAAAATACCCCCTCATGTTAATTTGTGCTTTCCCTCCCGCTTCACTTTCAGGGGCAGAATTGCCAGGGGTGCCATGTCTTGCTGCCATCAAAGTATCCTTCCCCAAAAGAAGAGGGATATCATTGATTTTTATAGTCCTATTATACTATAAATTTCTAAAAAATAAAGCATGAATTTACAATTTTGTTATTATTTTTAATCCATGTAAATCTTGGCCAAAATTTCACGTTTTCCCTTAAAAAATATCAAATTTTCCCGCGGAAAACAGGATGTTTTGGAAACGAAAAAATGACGATCGCCGGTTCGCCCTCTTCCTTTGAACCTGTTATTTTACAATCAACCCGGGAATTCAAGGAAAGCGCGCTTTCCAAAAGGGGAAGCAAAGTGGAAAATTTTGAAGAAATGCTCAGGCAATACCGGCCGATGATTTTTCATATGATCCGCAAACTCCGCATTTACAAAAACATCGATGAGTTCGAGCAGATCGGTATGATTGCGCTGTGGGAAGCGTATCAGAACAGGCAGGACGACAAAGGGTCATTCACGAGCTATGCGTACAACACGATCCGTGGGAAAATGCTGACCGAACTCACGAAAAGGCGGCGGGAGGAAAAAATGTTTGCATTTCCGAAAGAGGAATTTTGGAATGTGAAAGTGGACGAGTCGCTCCGTCCCCCGCTTGAACTTGAAACATTGCTGTCATATTGCGAAGGTCTTACGGAAAAAGAGAAAAAATGGGTAGTCGCTGCTTTTTATGAACAATTGAAACAAGGCGAAATCGCATTTCGCGAAGGCAAGTCCGTCGAGGCGGTAAAAAAATGGCGGAGACAAGCCCTCGAGAAAATCAGAAAGAGTATGGAGCAAAAAGAGAGGAAGCGTTGATGCTTCCTCACTCTGCGATGAAAAACTTGCGCAAGTAGTCATACCATGCTTTTGTGCCTTTGTTGCTTGGGGCGGTTTGTTCGCCATTTTGAAAGGTGACATACGATTTGAATGCGTCACTGTCCGGGTCTGGCCAGTTTTTCCAATGATCCAGGTATGTGTAACCTTCTTTTTTTGCGTACGACGCTAGCTCTTTCACCTGCGCCGGATAATTCGCTGCCTTATAGAGCGGGTATGACGGCTGAATCATCAGCACGGCATCATCCCAGGCAGCAGCGGCCGTTTTGATATCATCAAGCTGATTGTCCATTGCCACAGCCCCGTTGTTGATTAAAATAAACGGCTCAAACAAAATGAGATCCGGTTTGAAATGGGCGACGTCTTTATACTTGCCTTCACGGATAAACTCATCGGAATTTAAATGATAGGAAAAAAGGGAAACCGACACATGGCTGCCGTACGTATCATTCAACGCCTGCTTCAACTGTGGCCCCCAGCCATGCGTATTCGCACCCATCGCGTCCGAACCGACAATCGCAATTTTGTAGGCTCGCTTCTTGGAAAGTGCGTTTTCAAAATCCGCGCGGGCTTTTTTCGGCCAGTTTTTCGTGTAAGCCACTAGAGAAGTCTCCGGCTGGCCCGTTTTGTTTACGTCGCGCTTTTTCCCCGTGGTCGGTTCTGCCTTTGTCTTTTCCGCTTTTACTGCTACAGAATCCGGCTTGAACCGGCTTGGATCCGTTTTATACCCCCAGTACAGATGCCCAACTACCAATACGGCAATGACGACAACAGCCGACAAAATCGCCGTGAATATTTTCATACATCATACCTCCGCTCATCATCACTTATGAAACGCCCGTGCAAACCTATAAAAAATTATGACAAAAAAAGACAAATTACACAACCAAAATTGAAAGAAAATCCGCCAAAGGTAAATACAGGAAGATTATCTAACCGGTTTCTTTCTGCAAAATATTGTGGTTTAATACAAAGTGTATCAAATTGTTTAAATTTATTTCAGTTTCCCGCAAATTTCGGGATGATCTATGATATAATGTATGATAGTTTTCTATCTATTTCGCATTTGTGCTGCAAATTTTAGGGGAGGAACTTATGGAAGACACAATTAGTTTAAAAGAATTGATGCAGGTGCTGCGCAAACGCCTTTCCATGATCGCACTGATTACACTGGGGGCGATGATTTTGACGGCCATTGTGACCTATTTTGTGGTGACGCCTGTCTATGAATCTTCGACACAAATCCTTGTCAATAAAGCAAGCGATGACCAATCGATGTATACCACCAATGCCGTACAAACAAACGTTCAGCTGGTCAATACATATAATGTGATTATTAAGAGCCCATCGATCCTGGATAAAGTGATTGACGAACTGAAACTCAACATGACAACGGACGAACTGAACGACAAAATTGAAGTCAGCACAGAGCAAAATTCACAAGTCTTTACCTTGACAGTAAAAGATACAAACCCGTATACGGCAACCAAAATTGCCAATAAAATCGGGGAAGTGTTCAAAAAAGAAGTCAAAAACATTATGAAAGTCGATAATGTGACTGTTATTTCAAAAGCACAAGTGCCTGCGGGACCTGTCAGCCCGAAACCATTCCTGAATATTGCGATTGCACTTGTTGTCGGCCTGATGGTGGGTGTTGGGGTTGCCTTTCTGCTTGAATACCTCGACAACACGATTAAAGATGAACAGGATATTGAACAAATTTTGGAATTGCCTGTCCTTGGCGTGATTGGGCAGATTGACGATCAGGAACTGAATGGTTTGAACCGCGCAGGAAAAAAAACAAAAAGAAAGGTTGAGACGGTTGGCGCCTAAAAAAACAAAGCTGTTGAACACAAGAAGAAAATTAATCTCAAAGCTAAATCCAACGTCACCGATTTCCGAACAATTTCGGACGATCCGTACGAACATCAGTTTTTCTTCTGTCGACAATGACCTGCAGCTTTTGATGGTCACTTCAAGCGGGCCGGGAGAAGGAAAATCGACGATTGTCGGCAACCTCGCAGTTGTCTTTGCCCAACAAGGGAAAAGGGTCCTCCTTGTTGACGCCGATTTGCGTCGCCCGACGGTCCATTATACGTTCGGGATGACGAATACATTCGGTTTAACAACCGTACTGACAAAACAGGGCACGCTCGAGGAAACGGCGACCAACACCGATGTGGACCATTTGCATATCTTGACAAGTGGCCCGATTCCGCCTAACCCGGCAGAACTGTTAAGCTCAAAGGCAATGAAGGAATTTTTAAAAGAAGCAAAAGAACAATACGATATCATTTTACTCGATACGCCGCCGGTTTTGGCTGTTACCGATGCGCAATTATTAACCAATCAGTGTGACGGCACGATTCTTGTCGTCTCAAGCGGGAGAACAGAAGTAGATGCCGCCAAAAAATCGAAAGACTTGCTGGAATCTGCAAATGCCAATCTGCTTGGAGTCGTCTTAAACAACAAGAAAACCCAAAATACGCATTACTATTATTATTACGGAAAAGATTGACAACATTTGCGTGAAAATTTTCCAATCACTATTGAAAAATGGTAAGAATGCACTATAATTTTGTATAGAGTTTGGTTTTCATTGAAACGGAATTTCATTTTTTCACATGTTTGGAGGGGTACGGGATGATGGATATTCATTGCCATATTTTGCCGGGAATTGACGACGGTGCGCAAACGATATACGACAGCCTTGATATGGCAAAACAAGCCGTCTCCCAGGGGATCAAGCAGATTATTGCCACCCCTCATCATATGAACGGGAAATACGAAAACCGCAAAACAGAAATCGTTCAAAAAGTCAATGAATTGAATGAAAAATTGAAGGAAGAACGAATTGATCTGGAGATTCTGCCAGGGCAGGAAAACCGGATTTATGGCGAAATTTTGGAAGACTATGAAAAAGGTGAAATTCAGACGTTGGCCGGCACTTCTTACCTGTTTATCGAGTTTCCATCGGGACATGTGCCGCGCTACGCAGAAACGCTTTTATATGAGATACAAGTGAAGGGCTTAATGCCAATTATTGTTCATCCGGAGCGGAACGCGGAGCTGATTCAGCATCCGGATCGGTTGTATGAAATGGTGAATAATGGTGTGGCAACACAAATTACAGCCGCAAGCTTAACGGGCGCTTTCGGGAAAAAGATAAAAAAATTCACTGAACAGCTGATAGAAGCGAATCTCACCCATTTTCTTGCATCAGACGCCCATAATGTAAAAACGCGTGCTTTTAAAATGGATGAAGCAGCGGACGAAATTGAAAAGAAATACGGCACGGATATGCTCTACTTCTTTACAGAAAACGCCGAACTGCTTGCAGGCGGCCAATCCATTTACAGAGAAATTCCGCAGCCAGTAAGACAAAAGAAATTGTTTGGTTTGTTTTAATTGTCCTTCTTTTTTAGCATTTTAGGAGAAGCATCAAGGTATATGAATGGAACTATGGGGCTGCTCCGCTGTTTTTGGCAAACAGTTTTATCCAATGTTGCTTGATTTTGGAACAGCTATTTCGGGTATGTCTCTCATCCGTTATCGTGCGAGGCACTCGGCCATGCTGTGGGTGTGTGTGCACCTTAGACGCCTGTCGTCAAGAGTGTGGTGTGAGGGCGGGTTAGATGCCCGATCATTTATTTTTATACCCGAATGCTGGAAGAACAAACATCGATTGTTTTTATCGTACTGCGCAAATCTTAAAAATCAATTAGAATAAGGAGGAATTTACGTGAAAAAAGTGAGAAAGGCAATTATCCCGGCTGCAGGCCTCGGAACACGGTTTTTGCCTGCAACAAAAGCGATGCCGAAAGAAATGTTGCCAATTGTGGACAAGCCTACGATCCAATACATAGTCGAAGAAGCCGTTGAATCCGGCATCGAAGACATCATCATTGTAACCGGAAAAGGGAAGCGTGCGATCGAAGACCATTTCGACAACGCCTGGGAACTTGAACAAAACCTTGCTGAAAAAGGAAAATTCGACCTCTTAGATAAAGTCCGCTACTCATCCAACTTAGCCAATATCCACTATATCCGACAGAAAGAACCGCTCGGCTTGGGGCATGCCGTTTGGTGCGCTCGCAACTTTATCGGCGACGAACCATTTGCGGTCCTTTTGGGTGACGACATCGTCCAAAACGATCCGCCATGCTTAAAACAACTCATTGATCAGTACGAAGAAACCCGTTCTTCCGTTATCGGCGTCCAGCAAGTCCCGGAAGAAGAAACACATCGGTATGGCATTATCGCACCCGCTTCCAAAGAAGGCCGCCGATATCAAGTTGACAAATTTGTCGAAAAGCCAAAACAAGGCACTGCACCATCCAATCTGGCCATCATCGGACGCTATTTACTGACACCAGAAATCTTTATGTTCCTGGACAAACAAGAAAAAGGGGCCGGCGGTGAGATCCAATTAACAGATGCCATCCAGCAACTGAACCAGATTCAAAGAGTATTTGCTTACCAGTTTGAGGGTAAGCGGTATGATGTAGGTGAGAAGCTTGGCTTTATTCAATCCCAGATTGAAATGGCTTTGCAAGACGAGACAATCAGCCAGGACTTATTAGAAATAATGAAAGGAATTATTGAAAAAACAAATACAAGCGTATTGGAAACGAAATAGGGGGTATTTGAAGTGGCTGACACCAGTTATGCTTCCAGTTCAGTTGTAAGGTCCTCTGCTACCCAGAAAATAGAGACAACAAAAAAGATTGAATTTGAAGAGAAAAAAACCTATACAATGATAAAACGTGGGATAGATATAATTGGTGCAAGTATGGGGCTCATTTTTTTATCATGGTTATTTTTAATTGTTGCTGTTCTTATAAAAATTGAAGACCCTAAAGGGACAGTATTCTTCAAGCAAATTCGGGTTGGAAAGAATGGAAAAGAGTTTTATATGTTCAAGTTCCGCTCTATGGTGTCAGATGCTGAGGAACGATTAAAAGATCTTTTGAAGTACAACGAAATTGACGGCGCCATGTTTAAGTTAAAAGAGGACCCACGGGTTACAAAAATTGGCAAGTTTATCCGAAAAACGAGTATTGACGAACTCCCCCAACTTTGGAATGTGTTAAAAGGTGAAATGAGTTTAGTTGGGCCAAGGCCACCGTTGCCGAGGGAAGTAAAAGAATACACTAATTATGATAAACAAAGGTTATTGGTAGTGCCAGGATGTACAGGATTGTGGCAAGTAAGTGGAAGAAATGATTTAGATTTTAATGAAATGGTAGAATTAGATTTAAAATATATTAAAGAGAGATCAATTTGGTATGATGTCAAAATAATTATTAAAACGGTTAAAATAATAATAAGACCTAATAGTGCATTTTAAGATATAAAAATCTAGATAGATTTAGTATTTAACTTAACTAATATTTTTTATAGAAAAAATTTTGATTTTAAAGGAATGAAACATTTAGTGGATAGTGTATGTGCAGTAATTGTGACCTATAATAGGTTATCAATGCTAAAAGAGTGTATTGAATCGTTATTAATGCAAACTTATCCCGTAGATAAAATACTAATAATTAATAATAATAGTACAGATGGAACATATGAATTTCTTAAAGAAGCCCAAAAAAAGTGGGGAGTAATCCAAGCTTTTAATTTGGAAAGTAATATTGGCGGAGCTGGTGGATTTAGTAAGGGTGTTGATATTGCGTTTAAACAAAACTATGACTGGGTTTGGATTATGGATGATGATGCTGAACCTCAAGAAAATTGTCTAGAAAGTTTAATCAATTTCAAACAAGATACAAAAGATACCTTAGGTTTTATAGCCCCTGTAATTATAAATAAATATTCTAAGGAAATTCAAAACTACCATCATAAATATTTAAATAAATTTCTTACTCAAGATACTCCTGTAGAAATAGACAAGATTAAAACATTAGATTCAATAGAGATTGATGCAAATGCATTTGTCGGTCCTCTAATATCAAAGAAGGCAATTCAACAGGTTGGTTCACCTAGAGCGGACTTTTTTATTTGGCTTGATGATACAGAATATACTTATAGAATAAGTCGGAATATGAAAAGTTATTTAGTAAGTAACGCTATAATTTACCATAAGGATAATGCTACTAATAATAGTAATGATGTTGGAAACTTTTGGAAGGTTTGTTATGGAATTAGAAATCGTTATTTGTGGATAGATTCAAGTTTAAAAGGGACTGTAAAAATATTAGCATCATTAAAGGTACTATCTGTTATTTTAAAAAAATATTTAGAAATAGTAATAAAAAAAGAATGGATGCATAATAGGAAGCTCGGAATTAGGTATTTAGCAAGATTGTTACTCTGCTGTTTAAGTAAAAAAACTGGTAAATTTATTATTCCAGAAGAGTATCTAAGCAGAGTTAAAAATTAAGTGATAGGTCAATACTTTTTTATTTGGAATTTATTTGGGATTCATTAAAAATATTAGAAAATACATTTTTGTTAACTGTGTTGTAAGGTATTAATTGACATTACCATATTAACTAGGACGTTGGGTCTGGAAAAATATGGACAATATAATAATTTAAATTGATAGATTCTATGTTTCTGCTTAAAACCCAAAGATCGTACATGGTGGTATAATATATCAACTTTTTAATTATAAGTATGGTATTTTTAAATTTAGAAGTCTAAGATTTGAAACCAAGACTATAAAGGTGTAATTTTTATGGGAATACTATTTACTAAATGTAAAACTCGATATACTCGATAATTGATCATAAACACTTTGAATTTGGAACTCAGTCGAAACTATTATTACTTAGGGCTTACTGAATAAGCAAAATTCCTTGATTTGGCAAGTGGTGACATCTTTAACCAAAATTTAATTGCAAGGGGTCTTTAAAAAGTCTAGTGAAAAGCTTGCACTCAAAAGCTGATTCAACGTATAGAGAAGACAGAATCATACATTTTGGCAGATCTTCCATAGTTTGAAACAGAGCTTGCTGACAAATGGGTACAAACTCAGAATGGAATTCGTTTAGCAAACCCTACTTAAGTTTACTAAAGAAAATCTAAAAAGAATACTGATGAACCATACAATTCAATAAACAATATAAAGAATTTCGACTCAATATAATAAATTGGAAATTCTCAAGGGGTTTAAAATGGAACAGATAGTAATGTTTAATATTAGTATAGATAATCTGACATTAGATGAGGCCTGCAATCAAATATTATTATTTGCTGAAAAAAGAGAAATAAAGAGATATGTAGTTACTCCAAATGTGGATCATCTTGTAAAGTTAAGAAAAGATAAGGAGTTTCAACGTATTTATGAAAATGCATCCTTAGTACTTGCAGACGGTATGCCTTTAATATGGGCGTCTAAGTTGTTAAAACAGCCATTGAAAGAAAAGGTATCTGGATCAGATTTGTTCCCATTAATTTGTGAAAAAGCCTCTCACAAAAATATGAAGTTATTTTTCTTGGGTGGGGAAGAAGGAGTAGCACATAAAGCTGCTTTAGTTTTAAAAAAGAAATATCCAAATATAAATATAGTCGGAATTTATTCTCCCCCCTTTGGTTTTGAAAAAAGTGAATCTGAAAATAGAAAAATAATAAACATGATCAATAAAGCTGAACCAGATTTGTTGTTTGTTGGGTTAGGTGCACCTAAGCAGGAAAAATGGATATATAAATATATGGGTGACTTTAATGTTCCTGTTTCGCTTGCTATTGGTGCTTCATTTGATTTTGTTGCAGGAACCAAAAAAAGGGCACCTAAATGGATGCAAAAGTCAGGACTAGAATGGTTATGGCGGTTTTGCTTAGAACCAAAAAGATTAGCTAAGCGCTACTTTGTTGATGGTTTTCAATTTTTTAATCTTTTTCTTTATGAGGTTTCAACTAGAAAGAGAAAATAGGGAGGAAACATGAGAATATTATTTTTGACAACTCTCTTACCTTTTCCATTAGATAATGGTGGGAAGATAAAAACCTACTATCTATTAAAAGCATTATCTAATAAAAATATGGTTGATGTATTGACTTTTATAAATAATAAGAAGGATAATAATTACATTAAACAAATTGAACAGATTTGTAACCAAGTTGAAGTTGTTGAGAAAATTTTAATTGCTAAATCATCAAAAAAACAATTAATAAAAGATTACTTAAAAAGTTTTTTTAGTAGGAATCCTTATGTAATAAATAAATTTTATTCCAAAAATATGGCGTATAAATTAATAGAATATCAAAAGAAGAACTCTTATGATTTGATATATGTTGATCATTTACCTATGATGGTTTATCATAAGTTATTTCGTAGTCCTGTAATTTTGGATGAACATAATGTTGAATCACTCATAATGAAGAGACGTTATGAAGCTGAAAAAAATACAATAAAAAAATATATTGAATTTCTAGAATACAAAAAACTAGTGAATTTTGAAAAAAAATCTCTAATAGAAGCAAATCATATTATTTCACTCAGTGAGCAGGATAAACAAGAATTAAGTAAACTGATAAATAATAAAAAGAAAATTGACGTTCTACCAATTTGTATAGAAAAGAATTACGTGAAAAAGTCAGTAGAGAGAAAACAATGCGAAAAATTAAGACTGTTATTTGTAGGTACAATGTCATGGTATCCAAATTCTCAAGGAATTGAATGGTTTATAAAAGAAGTTTTTACTAAATTAGACGAGAACAAATTTGAGTTGTTTGTAGTAGGAGGAAATCCACCTACTACAATAAAAAGATGGAATAGAAATGATAATATTCATATAGTTGGGTATGTTGAAGATGTAAATGATTATATAGAGAGTTGTCACGTGAATATTGTTCCAATCTTTATCGGAAGTGGTTTAAGAGTGAAAATTATTGAAGCATTTAGCAAGGGGATTCCAGTTTTATCTACAAGTATAGGAGCCGAAGGAATAAAAACAAAAAATGGAGTAAATATATTAATAGCTGATAATTCAAAAGAATTTATCGATCATCTTAATAAGATATACGATGATGATTCAATATTAAATAATATAAAAAGTAAAGCATTAGCTACTTTTGAAAAGCATTATTCTTTGAATTATTTAACCAAGAGAATAGATAATATAATTCTGTTGTAACTTTAAATGTTTTTAAAAAAATACAAAGAGGAGATTTTGAATTGAAATTAATATTATTGTCTGGTGGATCTGGTAAACGTTTATGGCCTTTGTCAAATGAGTCGCGATCTAAACAATTTTTAAAAGTATTGGAGGACAAAGATAAAAAACTTCAATCTATGGTACAACGAGTATGGCAACAGTTAAAAATTAGTGGATTACAAGAGTCTACCTTGATTGCGACTAGTAAATCACAAGTTGATATGATTAAAAGTCAATTAAATAATAACGTTGAATTAATTGTTGAGCCATCACGAAGAGATACATTCCCAGCAATTTCTTTAGCAGCAGCCTACTTATATTCAAAAAAAGATATTGATTTAAATGAGGTTATTGCGGTATTACCAGTTGATCCTTATGTAGAGATAGAATTTTTTTATAGAGTTAAGGAATTAGAAGAAATTATTCAGAATGAATTAGCAGATATTGCATTATTGGGCGTTTGTCCAACTTATCCTTCAGAAAAATACGGCTATATTGTTCCAAGTAATGGTTTAAATGGAAATAATACTATTAATGTTTCTCGGTTCATTGAAAAACCTAATGAGGAAGTGGCAAACAAATTAATAAGCCAAGGTGCGCTTTGGAATTGTGGAGTATTTGCATTTAAACTAGGTTATCTTATTAAAATATTAAATGATAATCACTATCCTACCGATTACAATGTACTTTTAAAAGATTATAATAAATTACCGAAAATCAGTTTTGATTATGAAGTTGTGGAAAAAACAAAAAATATTGTAGCTTTATCTTATCAAGGTGACTGGAAGGATTTAGGGACTTGGAATACTTTAACAGAAGAGATGGGTACAAATCAAATTGGAAAAGGTGTTATAAGTGAAGATTGCGCAAATACTCACTTAATAAATGAACTTGATATTCCAGTAACGATTTTGGGTATTTCTAACGCAGTAGTTGCTGTCAGTCCCGATGGTGTTCTCGTTTCAGATAAAAGTAAAAGCCCAAAAGTTAAAGAATTAATTAATAATTTTAATGCTAGACCAATGTATGAAGAACGTCTCTGGGGTTGGTATCGTATTTTAGATTATACAAAATATAGTGATCAAGAAGTACTGACAAATAGATTAGGTATTAAAAAAGGAAAAAATTTAAGTTACCTGTATCATTTAGCTCGTAATAAAACATGGATGATTGTAAATGGAGAGGGGCTTATTGCTCTAAATGATAGTCTGCGAATTGTGAAAGCTGGTGATGTAATACAAATTGATATGGAAGTAAAGCACTCAATAAAAGCAATCAAAAATTTGGAAATCATTGAGATTCAAACAGGTACTGAGTTATTTGAAGAAGATATTATAAGACTGATTTCCGATTGGGATGAAATTGAAGCTAATTGTTATATGAATGTCCCTGAATAGATTAACGGAAGTTAAGGTAAGTATAAAGTGACTATTCAAATTAGAATTTTATGAGGTAAAAGAAATTGGAAAAATTATTCGAAAACGCATTAGCCATTCTTAAAGGAAAAATAAAATGCAATCTTTTTATACAGAAGTGTGGCAAATTGCCAAGATTTCATGGGTATTGTAAATTAAAGAATAAAGGGAAAATAGTGATAGGAAATAGATTTTGTGCTTACGGCAAACCTGTTCCAGTTATGATGACAACTGAGGAACCAACATCCAAGTTGCTTATTGGTGATAATGTATTTCTAAATTATGGAGTAGATATAGGCTGTAGAAAGTCAATAAGAATTGGAAATAATGTAAAGATTGGTCAATATACAAGTATTATGGATAATAACTATCATTTAGTCGATGTTGGTGATGATATTTCAGGTAAGGAAATTATTATCTGTGATAATGTCTGGATAGGTATTAGATGCATAGTACTGCCAGGAGTTACTATTGGGAAAAACTCTGTTATAGCTTCAGGAAGTATAGTAACTAAAGATATTCCTGAAAATGTTATGGCTGCAGGTGTTCCCGCTAAAGTAATAAAAAAAAATAAATATTCCAAATGATTGGATAAGATACTAAGTATAAAGAATCTAAGATATAATAGCTTGGTTAAAGAATATGGAAGGAGAATAACAGTATTACTCCTTATCTTACCAATTGGGAATAAGTTATTTAACATATTAGAAGTGTGTAGTAAAATACCTGAGAGGTGAGGTATTGGGTGAAGACAGAAAATGGTACAAAGCTTTTTAATTTTATGGTTTTAATTTATCCTCTATTAGATATTATTTACTCTTTAGATAGTATAATTTTAAAAATTAATCTTCCAATCAATCAGTTTGTAAGATTTTTATTTATGATATATCTATTAAGATTTGTAAAAAAGAAAAGTTATGTTGTTATCATTATACTTTTTTCTTTGTTAACATTGGGGGAAATTACTTTTGCATATCAAGGAAACTTAAATTTATTTGGTGATATCTCTTATATTACAAAACTACTATTTTTTGTAATTACAGTATATGGAATTGAGGGAATGCTCGAAGAAAAGATTATTACTCCTATAAAGCTTTTAACTTTAATTGTTAATTCGAGTTATATTATATGTGCCAGCGTTATTTTAAGTAAATTTGGATTTGGATTCAATTCTTGGGGTGAGAATAGTTTAAGATCCGGAGTAAAAGGATTATTCACAGTTCAAAATACAGTTACAGCAACCTTACTTATAATTTTACCAATATGTTTATTGTTGTATCGGGAAACAAAAAATTCTAGATATATTTTAAATTTCTGTTTAATATTTTTGTCTCTGTCATTTTTAGGTACAAAATCTGGATTAGCTGGGGCTGTAGTAATTTCATTGGTACAATTAATTTATTTATTTATAAAAACTAAGACAACATATTTAAAAATGGCTATTACTTTTTTCTTAGCCTTGGGAATTATTTGCTTAGTATATTTATCGCTTGGCTATATAAAGTCTTTTGTAAATACACAAGAAGCTATTTATAATCAATTTGGTTATGTTAATATTTATAGTTTTATTCTATCAAACAGAGACTTGCAAGTTTTAGCTTTACAAAGATATATAAATGGTCTTAGTAATATTAATCCAGTTTTTACATTTGGATTAGGATATTCACTTTCAAATGAAGTAATCCATGCTTTCAAACCAGATTTTCAGGCGATAGAAATGGATTTTTATGGGATATACTATTATTCTGGTATTTGGGTTTTAGTATTGTTTGTGATAGTTATAGCAAAAAAATATTTTAACTCGATCTTTAATTTATTTAAATCGAAATTTAGTTTTTATAGTTTGAGCATATTTGTAGGCTTAACAATTGGTATTTTCCACGCCTTTTACGGTGGGCATGTAGTCTATGAAGCTTTAACAATACTTTATTTTTGTTCCTTATTAAGTATTTCAAGATTTGAATACAAAAAACAAAAATTAAAGTTAGAGGAAAATCAAGGAAATGAAAAAGACAAAGTTTTGGTCTAGTTATTTTATATTTTTTTTGTTCTTGGTAGTTCTTATATTATTAACAAATTGTACACATTCGGCATTTGAGTTAAGCAACCAAAATGCATCAAAAGAAACTGAGAGATTATATAATTATATTAAAAATCAACAAGGGAGAAGCATTATATCTGGACAACAAGATCTTTCAAATGCCGAGTGGATTAAACAGATGACTGGAAATTATCCTGCTATTGTTGGTTTTGATTTTTATGATTATTCCTCTGCATCTAAATTAGCACATGGTGGTAAATCATATCAGGTAGAGCAGGCTATTCAATGGCACAACAAAAATGGAATTGTTACATTTTGTTGGCATTGGGTTGCTCCAAATATGAAATATAACGAAAATTGGTCCAATGGATTTTATACTAGATATACAGACTTTAATGTCGAATATGCACTAGATCATCCAAAATCGAATGATTATAAAATGATTATTAAAGATATTGATTTAATTGCTGTTCAATTAAAAAGGCTTCAAAAAGCTAATGTGCCTATACTGTTTCGTCCACTACATGAGGCTGAAGGGAAATGGTTTTGGTGGGGGGCAAAAGGCCCAAAATATGCTAAAAAATTATACATACTACTATATAATCGACTTACACATTATCACAAGTTAAATAATATTATTTGGGTGTGGAGCTCAACTTCAAAACAATGGTACCCAGGTGATAAATATGTGGATATCATAGGTTATGATTATTATACTAAACCGATGGATACTGATCCCGTGCTCTCAAAGTATAAGCAATTGAGTGAATTTAATAAACCGGTAGCGTTAACGGAAACTGGCACAATTCCAGATCCTCTTCTGGTGAATAAAACCAATGCCTCATGGAGTTGGTTTATGGAGTGGAGAGATGACTTTTTAAAAGATGGGAGTTATAATAAATTAGAGTACTTAAAGTATGTATATAACAATTCCTATGTAATCACTTTGGAAAGATTGCCTAAATTAAAATGAAAGGAAAAGTTATTAAGTTAATTAGGGCTTGCTGAATAAACAAAAATTCCAGATTTGACAAGGATTTTGGCCACTTTTGTCGAATATAAAGTGTAAGGATTTTATAGGAAACGTGTAAAAAACCTTGCACTTGGAGGCCGTTACGATGTACAAAAAGACCGAACATCAATTAACTTTTGTAGAAGATTTTTTTCTACCATTCGGTGGAAAATTAAATAAAGAAAATCGCTGGGTCCGTCTTGCTGAATTAATCCCTTGGTGGAAGGCTGAAGAAAAGTATGCCAAGTCCTTCAAGAAAAAATTCAAAGGCGAAAAGGCTTATTCTGTCA